>NZ_JAXBLY010000021.1:0-102125 GCF_033963925.1 Rossellomorea sp. YZS02
AATTACTTCATGGAAGTTTCGCAAAAAAATGTTGAATTGAATAGCTATAGCTGATTAATAGTTGAAAAAGACAAGCAAGGAATTTACACAATATTAAGGACTTGACTGAACGGTAGCTTTTTTAAGCATGCAAACCCCAACTGAAGCAGTCTATAATACCAAATCCTCAAGCAAAATAATCATTTCTCATATTCCGAATTCACATTTTTTTCAAATAACCGATACCCTTTTTCTTCAACAAACCACCATTTTACACCTAGCTCCTCCCCCGCCTCTACTTTTTTACCAATGTTTGTATAAAAATGATGAGGATGGAAAAAATGGATCTATGAGTATTGAAATTATAACGAGATTTTGATTGGAGGACAGTTGGATGAAACGTTTAGCGTATATAATGGTGACATTTGTTTTGACAGCTTTTCTTTTTCCTTCGATGGGGTTTGCACAGGAAAAGAAATCCGAATTGGCAGATGTAGCGAAATCAGCAATACTAATCGAGCGTGACACAGGAGCGGTACTATACGAAAAGAACAGTCATGAAAAGCTGGCACCTGCGTCCATGACAAAGATCATGACCATGACTTTGATCATGGAAGCCCTTGAAAAAGGTCAAATAAAGTGGGAAGACAAAGTTCGAGCAAGTGAATACGCTGCTTCAATGGGAGGATCCCAGATATTCCTGGAGCCGGGTGAAAGCATGTCTGTCGAAGAAATGTTGAAGGGGATTGCCATTGGATCTGCCAATGACGCCTCTGTAGCCATGGCTGAGCATATCGCAGGCAGTGAAGAAGCCTTCGTTGAGAAGATGAACAAAAAGGCGAAGGAGCTCGGATTAAATGAAACTCATTTTAAAAATCCGACAGGTTTACCTTCCAAAGATCATTACAGTTCGGCACATGATATGTCCATGATGGCGAAGGAGCTTTTAAAATATGAAGGGATCACAAAATTCACGGGCAGTTATGAATCCTATTTACGTGAAGGTTCGGATAAAAAATTCTGGCTTGTGAATACGAATAAATTGGTCCGCTTCTATGACGGTGTAGACGGATTGAAAACAGGTTTCACGAATGAAGCGAAATATTGTCTTACAGCAACGGCTAAGAAAGACAATATGAGAGTGATCGCCGTCGTTTTCGGTGCTCCAACGCCGAAAGAACGGAACAATGAGGTCAGTAAAATGCTTGATTATGCCTTCAATCAGTATTCAACCAAGCCTCTATTCAAAAAAGGTGACAGCCTGGCCAAGGTGAAGGTGTCCAAAGGGAAAGATAACAAAGTCGAAGCAGTGACGGATGAGCCGATTTCGCTCCTGGCCCAAAAAGGAGAAAAATTGGATGGAATCAAACAAAAGGTCACTCTATCCAAAGATTTAAAAGCTCCCATTCATAAAGGGGATAAAGTCGGTACACTCGTGGTGACGAATAAAGGGAAAAAAGTAGTGGAAAGTACCCTCGTTGCCAAGAAAGATGTAAACGAAGCCAGCTGGTGGGAACTATACAAAAAATCCTTCGGGCTTTTCACAAAGGTCGGGAAATAAACCCGAAAATAACCTCTAATTATGACGAATTCCTTCTAGTTTTGTCATGGAGAAGGAATTTACTAAAAGAATAGCGAAATGACTCACTATACGACAGAGAAGGAGGCTTTCTGATAGTGAGTCTTGCTATTAACTTAGAAGTCAAAAAAGATGTACTATGTGTCCGTTTAAGTGGTGAGTTGGATCATCATACTGCCGATGAGCTCAGGGAAAAAGCTTCGAATCTGATTGAAAGTGAGAATGTGAAGCATATCATTTTGAATTTAGAGGAATTAAGCTTTATGGATAGTTCAGGTTTAGGTGTCATTTTGGGAAGATACAAGCAGATCAAGCAAAAGCATGGAGAAATGGTGGTATGTGCGATTTCCCCTTCTGTAAACCGATTATTTGAAATGTCAGGGCTGTTTAAGATCATTCGTCTTGAACCATCTGAAGAAAATGCATTACAAAGATTGGGGGTCGCATAACATGAGAAATGAAATGAACATTCAATTCAGTTCTTTAAGCCAAAATGAGTCTTTTGCCCGGGTGACTGTTGCATCATTTATAGCCCAGCTGGATCCGACCATGGATGAATTGACCGAAATCAAGACCGTCGTCTCGGAAGCCGTTACCAATGCAATCATTCATGGATACGATAACAGGCCGAATGGGACAGTGTATATTTCTGTAATCATGGAAGAAAATGGATTTATTGATATGACCATTCGCGATGAAGGAATCGGGATCGGAGACGTTGAGGAAGCCCGTCAACCTCTATTCACGTCCAAACCTGAGCTTGAACGTTCTGGAATGGGCTTTACCATTATGGAGAATTTCATGGATGAAATAGAAGTGTCATCACACCCAGGTACAGGCACCACGGTTAGATTGAAGAAGCACTTGACCAATAGTAAAGCGCTATGCAATTAAGGAGTCGTGCCCATGGATGTCGAAGTGAAAAATGAAAAGGAACAGCCTTTTTTGAAGGATCACGAGGTGAAAGAGCTGATTAAGAAAAGCCAGGATGGCGACCAAAGCGCAAGGGACATAATCGTCCAGAAGAACATGCGCCTCGTATGGTCCGTCGTCCAACGCTTTCTAAATCGGGGATATGAGCCGGATGATCTCTTCCAAATAGGCAGTATCGGGCTGCTGAAATCAGTGGATAAGTTTGATTTAACCTACGATGTCAAGTTTTCGACTTACGCTGTCCCGATGATCATCGGGGAAATCCAGCGATTCATCCGGGATGACGGGACGGTCAAGGTGAGTCGCTCACTGAAGGAAATGGGAAACAAAATCAGGAAAGCGAAGGATGAGCTCTCGAAGAAATTCGGCAGGGTTCCGACCGTCAGTGAGCTTGCGGAGCATCTTGAATATTCCGTTGAAGAGGTCATCATGGCCCAGGAAGCGAGCCGTGCCCCTTCCTCGATCCATGAAACCGTGTATGAAAATGATGGAGATCCCATCACGCTTTTAGATCAAATCGCTGATAATACGGATAACAAATGGTTTGACAAGATTGCTTTAAAGGAAGCCATCCGAGAACTTGATGACCGGGAGCGTCTGATAGTCTATTTAAGGTACTATAAAGATCAGACCCAATCAGAAGTAGCAGACCGGCTGGGTATATCACAGGTACAGGTATCGAGGCTGGAGAAGAAGATATTACAAACGATGAAAGATCATATGCACACAGAGTCATAAATGAAATACCCTTGTTGGTTCAATTACCTTTGAACCAACAAGGGTGTTTTTTTATTGACAATCATTTGAAATTTTCTCCAATGCGAATAGCGTCAGTCCTTCTGGTTCGGTACCATTCCTCTCACTCGAGCGATTGATTCATCCCTTCCACCAAATGGTCATTACATAAATAAATTACGTTAATCCATACTATTGGTACGAAGGGAAAATCATGTTTTCAGGAAGTGAACTGCATGGAAGGTATCTTGTATATACGCTTACGCCATCGAGTGCAGGTAAGGGAAGAGAGCATGGTCAAGCTTTCTCAGTTGGCTCAAATCATAGCACCTGATGAGGTCGTGGAGGATATAAAGGATATCCCGATTCACCAGGTGACCCCCTCAGATAAAAACATTATCGTAGTGGATATCATGAGAGTCATAAGGGAAGTATGCAAAGAGCATTCGGGCCTGGATATACAGACGATCGGGCCCACACAGAGCATCATTGAAGTGATCTATGAGAAAAAGAAAGTCTCTCTCCCGTTATTCATTGGCGTGTGGTTACTATTATTCATCGGTGCGGCCCTGGCGATTATGAATTTCCATGAGGATGTAAGTATGAGAGAAGTTCATCAAAGGCTGTATCATTTTGTGACAGGAGGAGTGGATCCTCATCCTTTATTGTTCCAGGTTCCCTATTCATTTGGTTTAGGTCTTGGAATGGTCTTGTTTTTCAATCATGTGTTTCGAAAAAGACTCAATGAAGAGCCCAGCCCTCTCGAGGTCGAAATGTTTAACTACCAGCAGGACTTAGATCAATATGTCATCATGCACGAAAATAAAGAAAGTCAGAAGAAACTAGATGACCATTAATGTATTGATCACCATATTCATCGGATTCGCTGGTGGACTGGCAGTGGGCTCAGGGTTTGTCGCTTTTTTAACTGTATTGGGAATCATTCCGCGATTAACCCAATTAACGAAAACAATGAAGATGATTCATTACTATGAAATGGCTGTCATTACCGGCGCCCTCACAGGAGGGTTCATCAGCCTGAATGATTACACTCTCCATTTTTCCCCATTAGTCCTTATCCCAATCGGACTCATGAGTGGAGTATTCATCGGACTTTTGGCTGCCGCGTTGACGGAAGTATTAAATGTGTTTCCAATCCTCGCCAAACGAATAGGGATCGATGGTCAGATTGTGATTCTGATCATGGCCATCGTATTTGGGAAGATTTTCGGTTCACTATTTCATTGGCTCTATTTGGTACATCAATAATCAGCAAGGGGCAGGGGTTCATATGGACAATAAACGGAAAGTGATCCTGATAACAGATGGAGACGAATATGCGAAGCGTGCCATTGAGTGCGTTGCGAAAGAGTATGGGGGCAGGTGCATCTCAAGCTCTAAAGGAAATCCATCTGTACTGTCAGGACCAGAAGTCGTAAAACTGATCAAAAGAGCCAAAAACGACCCTGTCTTTGTCATGTTTGATGATAGTGGATTCATTGGGGAAGGTGCCGGTGAGCGTTCCTTAAAATATGTTGCGAATCACCCAGATGTTGAAGTCCTTGGAATCATCGCCGTTGCCAGTAAAACACGACAGGCAGAATGGACCCGTGTGGATGTGTGCATTGATAAGTTTGGAGAGTTGACGCCATATGGTGTAGATAAATTCGGCGTACCTGAAATGGACGTAGGCAGATTGACTGGTGATACCGTCTATTGCCTGGATGAACTCGTTGTCCCGGTTATAGTAGGGATTGGTGACATAGGTAAAATGGCCAAACGGGATCATTACTCACAAGGAGCCCCCATCACGAGAAAAGCAGTGGAAATCATCTTAGAAAGGAGCGGATATCATGCCTCAAAAGAAGAAGGAAACACCGATTCCTAAAGATTTAACAGTCATTGAAGATTACATGAAAAATCACGTTGGACTGAACACCAGTTTCGATATAGGTGTGCGCAAGTTGATGATATTGAAAAAAGGGGTTCATTTTTACTATATAAATGGTCTGACAGATGCATCCTATATCATTGAAATAGTAGAAGAACTCGTAGAAATCAACGACCATGAGCGGGCGACAAGCCGATTGTATGATATCGTACATAATCGTCTCGTCCATCAATCCGTGGAGCCGGTCAAAACGATCGAAGAAGCAGTGGACGAAGTGCTCTCCGGGTTAATTGCGGTCTTTGTTGAAGGCTACGAAGAAGCATTGATTGTGGATGTCCGTAGCTATCCTGGAAGGCAGCCATCGGAACCTGATACAGAGAAAGTGGTACGCGGTTCCCGTGACGGATATGTAGAGAATATCATTGTGAATACCGCATTAACCAGACGGAGAATCAGGGACCCCAGACTGAGGTTTGAAATATTTCGCATAGGGGAACGCTCTAAGACGGATATTTCCATTGCGTATATCGACGATGTGGCAAATCCAAGCCTGATTGAAGTCATCAAGAAAGAATTAAAAAGCATTAAAATTGATGGATTGACTATGGCGGACAAAACGGTGGAAGAATTTCTTGTAAAGCAGGGGTATAACCCATACCCTCTGGTCAGATACACAGAAAGAGCGGACGTTGCCGCTACTCATTTATTAGAAGGGCATGTACTGATCTTTGTCGATACGTCCCCAAGTGTCATCATCACTCCGACCACATTTTTTCATCACCTCCAGCATGCTGAGGAATACAGGCAGTCACCGGCAGTCGGTACATTTGTAAGATGGACACGCTTTGTTGGGGTGCTTGCTTCATTATTCCTTCTGCCCTTATGGTATTTATTTGTTCTAGATCCGTCGTTGCTTCCGGAAGTGATTAAGTATGTCGGTCCTCAGGAACAGACCAACATTCCTGTCATCGTGCAATTATTCATTGCTGACATGGGGGTTGAAATGTTCAGGATTGCAGCCATTCATACGCCGACGCCGCTCTCGACGGCCATGGGTTTGATTGCAGCTGTTTTAATCGGGCAAATCGCCATCGACGTCGGGCTTTTCCAGCCTGAAGTCATCTTATATGTAGCGGTAGCTTCAATCGGTACGTTTGCAACCCCAAGTTATGAATTAAGTGTAGCGAATAAGATGGCAAGGCTTCTCCTTCTGGTGGCAGTTGCTTTCTTCCATATACCTGGGTTGATGATAGGTAGCACCCTCTTTATTCTGTTTGTATCAAATATTAAGTCACTTAATACACCATATCTTTGGCCGCTCTTACCTTTCAGCCCGAAGGCATTTATGCAGATCCTTGTCAGGAAATCGGTACCGGGATCAAAAATTCGTCCAAGCATCGTCCAACCGAGAAACAAATACAAACAACCGGCTAAATCTTAGAATATTGCAACAATTCTCATTCTGTGGTAAATTACGTTGTAATAGTAGAGCATGACAGAGGGGAATGAGGAGTTTCGTGTATCTTCATGGATCAGCAGAAATCAAAAATGGGAACTTAGAGATAGGAGGGGTGAGTACTATAGAGCTGGCAGCTCAATATGGTACACCCCTTTATGTCTATGACACTAAACTTATAAGAGAGCGTGCTAGGGGCTTTAAAGAAACATTTGAATCACTTGGAGTGAAAGCGGAAGTCGCCTACGCGAGTAAAGCATTTTCCTGTATTGCGATCTTTCAAGTAATGAAGGAAGAAGGATTATCCCTGGACGTCGTTTCAGGAGGAGAGCTGTTTACTGCACTGAAGGCAGGATTTCCACCAGAGCGAATTCATTTTAATGGAAATAATAAGTCAAGAGAAGAACTGATGCTCGCCATCGAGCAAGGAATCGGCTGTATCGTCGTCGATAATTTTCATGAGTTGAAGCTTGTAAGCAAATTATCAAGCTCCCTGGAACGGTCAACAAAAGTATTGTTAAGAGTGACGCCGGGAATTGAAGCCCATACTCATGATTACATCCTTACGGGGCAGGAAGATTCGAAATTCGGCTTCGATTTAGCCAATGGTCAGGCAGAAAAGGCAATGAAAATGGCGATGGACTCTGCAGCGATTGAATTGCTGGGTCTGCACTGCCATATCGGGTCACAGATCTTTGAAACGACCGGTTTCATTCTTGCCGCCAGGAAGATCATTGAAAAGGTTGCTCAGTGGAGTTCACAGTATAACTTTCATCCGAAGGTCATTAATCTGGGTGGAGGGTTTGGAATCCGTTATACGAAAGAAGATGACCCGATTCCTCCTGCTCAATATGTGAAGGAAATGATTGCTGCTGTTAAAGAAGAAGCAGAAAAATACAATTTAATGATGCCTGAGATTTGGATTGAACCCGGACGTTCTCTTGTCGGGGATGCAGGGACCAGCCTTTATACAATGGGATCACGGAAAGACGTACCAGGAATCCGTAAGTATGTAGCAATCGATGGGGGAATGAATGATAATATCAGACCTGCCCTTTATAAGGCGAAGTATGAAGCGGTCATAGCAAATAAAGCTGGCCTGGTTGAGGAAGAAACGGTTTCCATTGCAGGGAAATGTTGTGAGTCCGGGGATATGTTGATATGGGATTTACCATTGCCAATGTCAGAACCCGGCGATATTCTTGCGGTTTTCTGTACAGGTGCCTATGGGTATTCCATGGCGAATAATTACAATAGGATCCCGCGTCCCGCCGTTATATTTGTCGAGGACGGGGGAGCAAGATTAGCGGTTCAGAGGGAAACATATGATGACTTAATCAGGCTTGATGTAACGTTTTGAAGAAAAGGGGTCTAGTCTTTAAGTATATCATACTTAAAGACTACTTTTTTTGCTTCCTGGATTACATACTTTAACAATTATCGTTTTTACTATACAATAACAATGACATTAGTGAATAGGGTCAACAAAGGAGTCAGTCATGAAGATCAGTAATAGAGGATTATTCTTGCTATTAATCATTGCCGGTCTCGGGTGGGGCGTCATCTACTGGATGTTCATTGCCGGGAACTGATTGGTTTGATTTGCTTAATAAAAGTAAATTTAGTAAGATAAATAAACATTCATATCAATTAAATTTCTAGTTTTTGTCTAAAATAGGAAATAAATAGATTAGACATAAAACATAACGAGGGGTTAATATGTTAATTCGGTATAAAAAGGCGTTTGAAAAGATTGCTATGGGATTATTATCTTTTATGCCAAATGAAAAGGATTTGAAGAAGCTTCAACAAACGATGAAGCAATACGAAACTGAAGATAATTGGCAGCTCTTTTTATGGAAAGAAGAGGACATAGTAGGATTGATCGGAGTTTACAAAACAGAAAGTACATTAGAAATTCAACATATATCAGTCAATCCATCACACCGTCACGAAGGCATCGGGAAGTCGATGGTGAAACATCTGAGGGAGATGCATTCCGAGCTCGAAGTGAAACCAAATTCAGAAACCGCTTCATTTTTTGAGAAATGTGAAGAGATGGATCCTTTTGAAGTGAATCACGAGGATTGATCTAGTGGCAGACCGCCTATAAGGGTGGTCTGCCACTTTTTTTTCTCAAGGCATTTTCCCGTTCCAAGATGACTTCAGAACGGTCTCTGAGGGAATGACGGTGAACGAGACCGGTATTGGACAGGTCACTCGGTGAGCACCAGGTGTATCCGTTATCCATGCATCTGGCTTGAACCTGATCTACCAGTGAATCATCGGTTAATGGGATGACAATGCTTTGATAAGGTTGATCCAGTTTGATTTGGTGAATGGTATCAACAAGCATATCGTGAAGATGATGGGAATGAATCCCGAGCTTATTCAGTTCTTCTTGGTTCCATTGTATATTCTGGGCTGCTTTCTTGAATGTTCGCTCCGCTCCTGTCAGATTCCCCCTTCTGTAATGATAGAAACCGACTGCGACTTGGATCAATCCCACCCAATGTGAAGTCCTGTTCTTAGGATCTGCATCCTTCCAATGTTCTTCCAATATTTCATGGCACTCAAAATAATCACGATTTCCATGGAAATACATCAGGAAATCGATAAAGGCTTTTGGATAAACCATAAGATCCCTCCATTAGGTGTAAGGTAGTTAAATTGTAGCATAAACCATCGTCAAAACGACAGGGAGGCCCATAATTGCAAAACTTTCTATTGGAGAATAGGGGTCTTTCTACTATACTATTAAGTAGCTATCATGAAAGATTGTAATGAGAAATTTGGTGATAAAGTGGAATACAATGTGAAGATTGACGCTTTTGAAGGTCCACTGGATCTTCTTTTGCATCTGATTAATTCGTTGGAAATTGATATATATGATATTCCTATGGCTCAGATTACCGAGCAATATATGTTATATGTACATACGATGAAAAACCTGCAACTGGATGTGGCTAGTGAATACTTAGTAATGGCGGCTACATTGCTTGCTATCAAGAGTAAAATGCTACTACCAAAACATGATGAAGGCATGTTGAACGATGAGATTGAATTTGAAGAGGAAGATCCACGTGATGAACTGGTGGAACGTTTGATCGAGTATCGTAAATTTAAGGAAGCAGCCAATGAACTGAAGCACCGTGAAGAAGAACGCGGTCAGGTGTATACGAAGCCTCCGAGTGACCTTTCTGAATTCAGCGAGGCGGTGGATTTAAAGAACACAGAAGTTCAGGTATCCTTATACGATATGCTTGGGGCTTTTCATAAATTATTAAGAAGGAAAAAGCTTCAACGGCCCGTGCAAACAAGAATTACCAGACAGGAAATATCCATTGAGAAGAGGATGAATGACATTCTGGAGAATTTGCGGAACCTTAAACAACGTACATCCTTTACCAGTCTTTTCCCTACTGATAACAAAGAGCATCTCGTCGTTACATTCCTTGCTGTGTTGGAATTGATGAAGCGGAAGCAAATCATCGTCAATCAGGAAAAAAACTTCACGGAAATATTTGTGGAAGCAGGAGAGGAGGCAGGACTTGTTGAACAGTATTAATTGGAAAGGGATCCTGGAAAGCCTGCTCTTTGCAGCAGGGGATGAAGGTCTATCACTGAAGCAGGTCTGTTCAGTGCTTGAGATTGAAGAACAAAGAGCGATGGGCATCCTTGAAGACTTGAAGCAAGATTATGAGAACGATGCCGACAGAGGCATTTATATCATAGAAATAGCAGGGACATTTCAACTGGTGACAAAGAAGAGCAATGCTGATTACTTAAAGAAATTGGTGGAGTCACCTCATGTAAGCTTCCTTTCCCAGGCAGCTCTTGAAACCCTGGCGATCATTGCGTATAAACAACCGATCACAAGGATGGAAATCGAACAAATAAGAGGTGTGAAGACAGAGCGGCCCATTCAGACCCTTACATCAAAAGGACTTGTCAAGGAAGTGGGAAGAGCGGAAGGAACCGGCCGGGCATACCTATTTGGAACTACCAAGGAATTCCTCGACTATTTCGGTCTGAAAAGCATTGAGGAGCTTCCCCCCCTCCCTGAGAATATTCAAGACGAATTCGCTCAGGACGAAGCCGATCTCTTCTTTGAGAAATTTCAGGAGACACTGGAATCAAACGAATAAGCACAGTATGAAAAGGCAGGACTCTTTAAAGAAGGATAAAGTCCTGCCTATTATTTTGAATAGTGAATTCTGAACTTTCTAAAAAATCCCTGGTGTTAGATGGAGGAGAATGGATGAACGAGTTTATGATGGGAACCCAGGTTCAGAGAATACACAGCTTTCTTGAAGAAGTGATCATTCAATTAGAGGAGTATTTAAATTCCGTTACCATTCACACGCTGCTTAAAGAGAAACCGGGGGACAGAGTATATTACGAAGGGCTTTTTTCGAATCTGAGAAGACTGGTCGTGTATTGTGAAGAGGGGCTGGATGCCTCTGCGTCTGTATTACAACATGATTCATTTAAGATGGACCTTGCTGAGAAGGTCCTCTATAAAATCTATCATAAATGTATTATCGAATATTACTCCCCGCGTTATAATCTGTGGTTCGAGGATCTTCGTACCTCTTATCCGGAAGAGAGTGTCATTCGGTTCAGGCAGGAGCCTCCAGACTGCTTTGCTGAATTGCTGCGAAATGTTGAAGGAGACTTTCATGGAGCGAGGGAGGATCTGGCCGAATTTGAGACAGAATACCGACATCGCCGATTATCTTCGAAAGGCTAAAACACAGCGTTGCTGTGTTTTTTGTTTTGCTCAACTTTCCTGAAGACTTAAGTAACGACTACATATGAAATGGCCCCATTGCTTTCAAGATTTCACTCATATTACCCCTTGTCCTCTCATAAACTTGTACAAACACGTTAGATTTAAAGGAGTAGATGGCTGTGAATCGAAAAAGAGCGAAATTTTACATATATCATTTCCTGATATTCACAATTCTTTTCGTTACTGTTTCGAGTAGGATTCAGGCTGCACCTTCTGTGAGTTCACAAAGGGCGATCTTAATGGATCAGGAAACAGGAAGGATCCTGTATGAAAAGGATGCTCATACGAAAAGCCGAATTGCAAGCATCACCAAGATCATGACAGCCGTCCTTGCTGTCGAGTCCGGAAAGATGGATCAGGTAGTGACCGTCTCCCAGAATGCAGCAGGTACCGAAGGCTCATCCCTTTACTTGAAAGCAGGGGAGAAAATCAAACTTGAAGACCTAGTGTACGGGCTTATGCTAAGGTCGGGGAATGATGCAGCCGTTGCCATCGCTGAATTTGTGGGAGGGAGTCTGGACGGGTTCGTGTATATGATGAATGAAAAGGCGACTGAAATCGGTATGGAGAATACTCATTTCTCGAACCCCCATGGTCTTGACGATCATGAGGATCACTATTCCACTGCGTATGATATGGCAGTCCTGACAAGATATTCAATGAAGAACGATGTGTATAAGGAAATTGCAGGAACGAAAGTCCATACAGCACCCAACCCAGACGAGAAGTGGGACCGGAAGTGGAAGAACAAAAATAGATTACTGACGGAATTATATAAGTTTAGCACAGGGGGGAAAACGGGTTATACGAAACTCGCAAAAAGGACACTCGTGTCAACAGCCACCAAAGATGGGGAGGATTTAATTGCCGTGACATTGAATGGGCCGGATGACTGGAATGATCACATCTCAATGTTCGAATACGGATTTAAGCAATACGATTACAAGATTGTCTTGGAAAAAGGAAAAATTGAAAAAATGGATGATGAAGTATATAAAGGCCATGCTTACCTGAAACGGGAATCTGTGCTGTCATTGGCGGATGAGGAAGTGGATGACGTAAAAGTTGAATACAAGATGTTGAAGCCGAAGCAGGAATGGCTTAAGAATCAACATGTGCCAGATGTAGTCGGAAAGGCCGTGGTATATCTAGGGGACAAGGAAGTGGATACTCTTCCCATTTTCTATCAAACATCAGTAAAAGAAAATGATAAAAAGAGCTGGTGGAAATTCTGGGCGTATTCATTTGAAGCCATCACAGGGGTCCGGGACAATGGTTAACATCATATGGGTAGGCATGACCATTATTGGATTGGTTTTCGCGGTGATAAATGGGAAAATGTCTGAAGTGAACGAGGCCATTTTCTCGTCGGCAAATGAAGCGGTCACCCTTTGTATTGGCTTGGTAAGTGTTTTAGTGTTCTGGTTGGGCATAATGAGAATCGCTCAGGAAGCCGGTTTACTTGATAAACTGGCCAAAATGTTCAGGCCACTCGTAACAAGACTTTTTCCAGAGGTACCTGAAAACCACCCCGCCATGGGCTATATCCTATCGAATATGATGGCAAATATGTTTGGCCTGGGAAATGCAGCAACCCCACTCGGAATCAAGGCCATGGAGCAACTGAAAGAATTGAATGGAGGCAGGGACTTTGCAAGCAGGTCGATGATTACGTTTCTCGCAATCAATACATCAAGCATTACCATCATTCCGACCACGGTGATTGCAATCCGAATGAAATATGATTCTGTGTCACCTACTGAAATTGTGGGTCCGACCCTTATTGCTACAATTTTATCCACGCTTGGTGCAATACTGATCGACCGTTATTTCCACTATAGGCGTACCCGTCGAGAGGTGAAATAGATGCAATGGATCACGACAATCTCATTATGGCTGATCCCTATTATGATTGGCTTTATATTAATCTACGGGACAATCAAAAAGGTACCTACGTATGAAGTGTTCGTTGATGGTGGGAAAGAAGGAATAAAAATAGCGGTATCCATCATTCCCTTTCTGATCGGAATGCTTGTGGCCATTACGATCTTTCGTGAGTCGGGAGCCCTTGAATTTTTCGTGGGCCTCATGCGCCCGGCATTGCTTGCACTGGGAATTCCGCCGGAGATCGTTCCACTTGCCATCATCAGACCAATTTCCGGAACAGCTGCTCTTGGCATGATGAGTGATATGATTGCAACATACGGTCCGGATTCCTTCATCGGAAGACTCGCTTCAACCTTACAAGGCAGTACAGATACAACACTATACGTATTGACCGTATATTTCGGGGCGGTCGGAATCAGAAAAATGGGCGATGCCCTAAAAGTGGGTCTCTTAGCTGACCTAGTAGGAATCGCTGCCGCCATCTTCATCGTCACCATTATGTTCTAAGGGATTTGGAAAGGTTCTATCAGAAAAGAATGCCTGGCCAGAGGAATGCAAGCACCTGGACGGGAAATCAACCGCCACTCGCTACATCCAAAAGCAACAATGTTTACGAAAACAGCCATCTGAAAAAGTAAAGTAGAAGTATCAAGGCATAAAGGAATCGACTAAAAAGGTCGATTTTCCTTTATGCCTTTCTATTTTGCCTGGATTGTGTAATAATTCATGAGTACAAATGTATTGAAAATGATAATGAGGTGAAAGACCGTGGAACGATTACAAAAGGTTATTGCTCACAGTGGAGTGGCATCCC
Organism: Rossellomorea sp. YZS02; assembly: GCF_033963925.1. Taxonomy (NCBI): domain Bacteria; kingdom Bacillati; phylum Bacillota; class Bacilli; order Caryophanales; family Bacillaceae; genus Rossellomorea; species Rossellomorea sp. YZS02. The sequence goes on from NZ_JAXBLY010000021.1 coordinate 14,070, forward strand.
GACGTAAAGCAGAGCAATTAATAATAGAAGGCAAAGTGAAAGTCAACGGAAAAGTAGTGAAAGAACTTGGCACAAAGGTATCAAACTCTGACCGAGTGGAAGTAACAGGAATCCAGATCGAGAGAGAGAACAAAGTATATTATATGCTTTATAAGCCAAGGGGGGTCATCTCCGCCGTGACAGATGATAAAGATCGTCAGGTTGTAACGGACTTCTTCCCGGAAATAGAGGAAAGGATCTATCCGGTAGGCAGACTGGATTATGAAACCTCCGGAATTCTGCTGTTAACCAATGATGGTGACTTTGCCAATGCCCTTATGCACCCCAGCAATGAGATAGAAAAGACCTATGTCGCAAGATTAAAAGGAATCCCGCCCAAATTCAAGATCCGTGAACTGGAAAAAGGGATCAAACTGGAGGATGGAATGACCGCCCCTGCAAAAGTGAAGGTACTGAGTATCGATAAAAAGCAAGAGAAATCGATAGTTGAAATCACTATCCATGAAGGGAGAAACCGTCAGGTACGCCGGATGTTCGAAGCCCTGGGATACCCTGTCCAAAAATTGAAAAGGGAAAGATACGCATTCCTGACGCTTCATGGATTAAATGCTGGAGAAGGCAGAGAATTGACACCGCATGAAGTGAAGCAATTAAGAACATTGGCAGAGACGGGAAGCATTCGATAAAGGAAAGTGTCACATATCCTTCATATAATTAACTCTACCGTTATAGTGATAAATGATATAATGAGAAAGGAATTTTACCCATAAAGTCATGGGGATATTTCTCTGCTTATTATGAGGATATGAAACAGTACATTTTGGCAGGGACTGATCTCATAAGGGAATCTTATGATTTCAGGCCCTTTGCTACTGTAAAGAGAGAAAAATTTCTCCTTTCTTGAGAACGATTTCACTATGGGAGGCACACGTAAATGAATAAGAAAAAGCGCAGATTACTCATTCGGACCATTATTCTCATTGTGCTGACTTCTGCAGTTGCATATACTCTTTATGCAAACTTCACGAAGGACGAAAGAGGAATGTTAAAAGCTGGCGACAAGGCACCTGATTTTGTCCTTACGGATATGGATGGGAATACACACCGACTTTCCGATTACAAGGGGCAGGGAGTCTTCTTGAATTTCTGGGGAACATGGTGCAAACCGTGTGAAAGAGAAATGCCTTATATGAATAATCAGTATAAGAAATATCAGAAGCAGGGTGTACAGATACTAGCTGTAAATGTGGGGGAATCCGATTTTCTCATAAACCGTTTCGTTTCAAAACACGGACTGGAATTCCCTATTTTAGTAGACAAAGAAGAGGAAGTGCAGAATACATACGGAATCGATCCACTTCCCACGACGTTCCTGATTAACCCGCAGGGGGAAATTGTAAAGATCATCACCGGTACGATGACCGAAGAAGATATCATCGAAGATTTAGAGAGCATCAAGCCGTAAGGCAGTTTAACTTGAAATAAGGAGTTTTTACATGAAAGAGATTAAGTGTGTATGCGGTCATGTGAATCCAAACGGCACGGTTCTTTGTGAATCCTGTGGACGGGCTCTAACGGAAGAAGCAAAGAATGAAAAGCTCCATGACATGCGTTATGAGGGGAGTGCAAGACGTTCCCAAACGTATAATAAATCGATTATAGATAAGATTTGGAACTTTTTTTCTTCTGTAAAAGTAGGAGTGTGGTTAATTGTTGTCACACTTATCGCTTCTGCTGTGGGAACCATATTACCACAGGAACAGTATATTCCAAATGGTCAGCCTGCAGATGAATATTATGGGGATGTATATGGATTCTTCGGGGATTTATACTATACTCTCGGTTTCCATGATTTGTATAGTTCATGGTGGTATCTGCTACTGATTGCATCAATCGGGGTGTCCCTGGTCATTTGTAGTTTGGACCGTGTGATTCCACTGTATCGGGCCTTGAAGAACCAACGAGTAGCAAGACATGTCGGTTTCTTGAAACGCCAAAGAATATACGGAAAAACCGATAGAGTAGAATTCAGTGATCCTGTCAACCAAATAAAAGAAAAGTTGACCCAGAAGAAATATAAGATCCGGGAAGAGGATGGCAATATCCTTGCAGAGAAGAATCGTTTCTCTAGATGGGGCCCATATGTGAACCACATAGGTCTTATCATTTTCCTTTTTGGAGGTATGCTTCGATTCGTTCCGGGGATGTATATCGATGAAACGGTATGGATCCGAGAAGGTGAAACGAGGGCCGTCCCTGGTACGGATCAGGAATATTACTTAGAAAACAAGGGTTTTACACTAGAAACGTATGACAAAGATAAAGATAAAGAAGTGTTCGGGGAAGCGATAGACAAGAATGGGACCATCGCTAAGAATTTCCAGTCCGATGTCGTCCTGTATAAAGAGTCGGGTGATCGTCTGCCTGGCCAAAAGGCTGAACGAACGAAAGAGCAGGAGGATTCCATTAAGGTAAACCATCCTCTGAAATTCGGGAATTTTGCCGTGTATCAGACAAGCTATAAATTAGATGAGTTCAAATCCATGTCTTTCACTTTGGATAATAAAAAGTCGGGAGAAAGCTTCGGGGAATTCACCGTCGATTTATTTGATCCTAAGGATGCGTACACATTCGAGGATGGTTATAAAGCAGAACTCATGGGATATTATCCGGATTTCTCAGGATTTAATGAGCAGGGGGAACCGCAAACAAAGTCCCCGCTCCCAAATAATCCGGCTTTCCTCTTTAAATTATTCTCACCTGAAAAGCCTGACGGTGAAATCAGTTTTGTAGGGATCCGAAAAAATCTCGAGCCCCTGGGGGAAAATGATTATAAGCTGTCATTTGCCGGTGTTGAGACGAGAGATGTATCCGCTTTAACTGTGCATAAAGATCTTACACTTTGGATTTTGGCTCTCGGAGGAGCGATCTTCATGATTGGGGTTATTCAAGGAGCCTATTGGCACCATAGAAGAATCTGGATCAGGCGCGACGGGGATGGAGTCATCATAGCCGGTCATACGAATAAAAACTGGCACGGTTTAAAAAATGAAATCAGATTTGTGTTGGAAGGTACAGGGATCAAGGAGCCTGAAGACCAACAACAAAAGGATGAAGTAAGGAGGAATGAGGATGTCAACGACAGCAATGGCGGAGTGGAGCAGTAATTTACTCTACGTATCCTTCATAATGTATTTAATTGCTACGTTGTTTTTTGGGGGAAGCATCCGTCAGAAAAATACAACGGAAACAAACCAGAAGAAATGGGGCTTTATCGGGATTGTCTTAACCCTTGTGGGATTTGCTTCTCAGTTAGGGTACTTCTTTCTGAGATGGGGAGCATCTGGACACGCCCCTGTCAGTAATTTATTTGAATTTACTACCTTTTTCGGAATGATGCTTGTCGGGGCATTCATCATTCTTTACTTTATGTATAAGACGACGATACTTGGTGTCATTGCACTTCCGTTCGCCCTGTTGGTGATCGCTTATGCCAGTATGTTTCCTAAAGATATCAGCCCACTAATCCCTGCGCTTCAAAGTGATTGGCTGAAGATCCATGTAACCACCGTTTCAGCCGGTGAAGCGATTCTTTCCATCAGCTTCGTTGCCGGACTCATCTATTTATTGAAATCCGTTCAACATACAAAGGGAAGCAAGCAATCATTCTGGCTTGAAACCGTGATGTATTCATTGGTTGTCGTATTGGGGTTTGTTGTCGCTTCAACGACTTTCACGCTTTCCAATTACGAAGCTGACTTTCAATATGTAAATCAACAGGGAGAAGAAGCTGTTGCTGAATATACCCTTCCGGCCCTTGTTGGTCCGAATGAAGGGCAATCGATGACAGACGGTGTAATGAAGCCGCTAGTCGAAATGCCCGCTCTTATTAATGCCAAGAAGTTAAATACGGTCATTTGGTCATTTATGATCGGAACAGCACTGTATCTAATTCTGCGTTTGATCTTCAGAAAGCGGATTGCTGCTAAGATGCAGCCTCTTGTGAAGAATGTGAACCTTGATTTAATGGACGAAATTGGTTACCGTTCCGTATTGATCGGGTTTCCTGTTTTCACACTAGGTGGACTCATCTTTGCCATGATCTGGGCACAGATTGCCTGGACCCGTTTCTGGGGATGGGATCCCAAAGAGGTATGGGCTTTGATTACATTTTTATTCTATGCAGCTTTCCTTCACCTGCGCCTTTCAAAAGGGTGGCATGGTGAAAAGTCAGCATGGCTTGCCGTAGTGGGGGTTGCGATCATTCTATTCAACCTTATAGCCGTTAATCTTATCATTGCGGGATTACATTCATATGCCTGATCAATCGTAACGACTGGAAGGAGCTGATGATCACGAGAATTGTATTCTCTTTGAGTCAGCTTCTTTTTTCATATAAAATATAGGATAATATGGTTAATTATACAAAGGGGGATGAAACCCATGGAGGAAAACATTCGCATCTTAGTTGTGGATGACGAAGATCGTATCCGAAGACTATTAAAAATGTATCTGGAAAGAGAAAACTATGAAATCGATGAAGCAGAAAATGGAGAAATCGCGTTGGAAATGGCTCTTGAGCAAAATTACGATTGCATCCTTTTGGATATCATGATGCCTGGCATGGACGGGATCGAAGTGTGTCAGCACCTTCGTGAAAGTAAGGCAACCCCTGTCATCATGCTTACGGCCAAGGGGGAGGAAGTGAATAGAGTACAAGGGTTCGAAGTTGGGACGGACGATTATATCGTGAAACCTTTTTCTCCACGCGAAGTGGTGCTGAGGGTGAAAGCCTTATTGCGAAGGTCTGCGAAATCCAGCTTCATCCAAAGTGATACAAAGGCTAAGGACCTTATCGTATATCCCCATCTGACGATTGACAATGACGCCCACCGTGTAACGGCGGATGGGATGGATGTTAACTTGACTCCTAAAGAATATGAGCTTCTATATTTTCTTGCGAAAGCACCGGATAAAGTATTCGATCGTGAGCATCTTTTGAAGGAAGTTTGGCACTACGAGTTCTTCGGTGATCTGAGAACGGTCGATACCCATGTAAAACGATTAAGGGAAAAGTTGAACAAAGTCTCTGAAATGGCAGCGAAAATGATCGTGACCGTATGGGGAGTGGGCTATAAATTCGAGGTAACAAATGAATGAGGCTCTGGCGTAGCGTTGTAGGGAAACTTTGGCTCACCATCCTGTTGTTGGTTTCATTTGTACTCTTCATACTAACCATCTTATTACTGGAATTCTTTCAGAATTATCATGTGGATGTGGTAGAGAAAGAGCTAACCCATACAGCAGAAAAAGTGGCAAGGGTCATTGAGAATCATAATGATCTGACGCTTGGAATGGAATTGGGAAAAGAAATCATCGATGAACCCGTGAATATCATCATATCATTGGATCGAAATGAATCTCTCTATTCACAGGATTCGACTGCTTTTCAAAAGAAAATTCATAATTATATATCGAAGGATAGCGAACTTCAATCTGTAAAAACAAAGGAAATCACTTTAAAAAAAGAGGTTGAACTGTCCAAGGAGTCCTCCAATCGGTACGAGAATGTCATCATTGTCGGGACTCCTCTCCATATTAACGGGAAAGATGGAGCTGTTTATCTCTATCAGTCACTGGGGGTAATTAAAGATACGACTAGACAGACCACCAAGCTGATCCTCCTTGCAGCAGGCATTGCCATCATCCTTACCACCATCTTTGCATTCTTCCTCTCTACCCGTATCACTGCGCCGCTGAGAAAAATGAGAGAAGCGGCATTTGAGGTAGCTAAAGGGAAATTCGATACCAAGGTCCCGATTTTGACGAAGGATGAAATCGGTGAACTTGCCACAGGCTTCAATCAGATGGGAAGGCAATTGAAGTTTCACATCAATGCGCTCAGTCAGGAAAAAGAGCAGCTCTCATCCATTCTAAGCAGTATGGCTGATGGGGTCATCACCTTTAATCGGGACGGCACCATCCTGATCACGAATCCTCCTGCAGACCGATTTCTGCAACACTGGTATTATGAACAAAGTGAAGAGAGCGAAGAGGCGATTCCTACGACAGTAAGAGAATTATTGCAGAGTGTGGTCGTAACGGAAATGGAACAAACCGGCGAACTAAGTCTTCAGGGTCGTTCTTATGTGGTGATTGTAAGTCCCCTATACAATAACAATACTATCAGGGGCGCAGTTGCTGTGGTTCGTGATATGACAGAGGAACGGCGATTGGATAAGCTCCGTAAGGACTTTATCGCAAACGTTTCCCATGAGCTTCGCACCCCTATCTCCATGCTGCAAGGGTATAGTGAAGCGATTGTGGATGATATTGCAGGATCGGAAGAAGAAAAAAAGGAAATTGCACGTATCATCTATGATGAATCTCTCCGCATGGGGAGGTTGGTGAATGATCTCCTCGATCTTGCCCGCATGGAAGCGGGACATATTACATTAAATAAAGACGTAATAGCGGTCATGCCTTTCACAGAGAGGGTGACAAACAAGTTTATCGGGTTGGCTAAAGAAAAGAAGGTATCCATCTACTTTGAAAGTGATGTGGAAATCAACAAAGAAATCCATATGGATCCGGATCGAATCGAACAAGTATTAACAAATCTCATCGATAATGCGTTGAGGCACACACCGACAGGAGGGGAAGTGACGGTTTCCCTGACGGAAAAGAAAGGTGGATACCTGTTTCATGTTAGAGACACCGGTTCCGGTATACCTGAAGAGGATCTTCCTTTTGTATTCGAACGTTTCTATAAGGCCGACAAGGCAAGAACAAGAGGTAAGTCCGGGACGGGTCTCGGCCTTGCGATTGCAAAGAATATCATAGAAGCCCATAAAGGTCATATTCAGGTTCAAAGCAAAGTGGATCAGGGGACAGCTTTCACCTTCTTTCTCCCTGTTTAGCCAAGAATCGATGATGTCCATAGAAACATGGCGATTTTTCTTGTTACATGGGAAACATTCTTTATTTTTTACCCATCGATAGGGAAGGTTGTTGAAATAAGGTTAAAGAGGCTGGGATAAGAGGGATTCAGTCGAAGGAAAATCCGAACGAGTGATTTGATGAAAATCTAACTCGTTCGGATTTTTAAATTTTAGTGCTGAAATTTAAGGCATGTATTTAGCAGGTTCTAGCTGTTGATTGGAGTGCAAGACGAAGACTTCCGCGCGAGGAAAGCGTAGTCTTGCACGGAATCGGGCAGCGGTGTAACACGCGATCTAAAAAAACTTCATAGGCATTGTTCGTCCTTTAGAGTGTATGGATTTAGGTTATGTCCCTACCTCTTTTGATCTAAGGATCGGTTAATATAGGTCTTTCCTTTTCAACCAAAAAATACTATATTGATAGTGTGTAACTTTTTTACATAGGGAACGACTAATAAAATGACGGGGAGGGAATCAAGTGGACTCCGTTTTCGAGAGATTATATTCAAGCTATCATCAGGATGTATTTCAATTCCTCATATACATGGTACAGAATAAACAGCAGGCTGAAGACTTAGTACAGGAAGTCTATATTCGGGTGCTTAAATCCCATAAGAATTTTGAGGGGAAAAGCTCCGAGAAAACGTGGCTTTTTTCCATTGCGAAAAATGTGGCCATTGACCATTTCAGAAAACAGAGAAACTGGAAAAACCGTATTCTCGATAAATTTGACTGGAGTCGAAACGAAGTGACAGACGATGGGGCTCTTCCGGAAGAAATCGCTGTTTCCAATGAGGAAGTTCAAGCTCTCTATGAGTGCTTGAAGCTTTGCTCAACAGATTTCCGAATGGTGATCATCATGCGGTACTTGCAGGAACTTTCCATCATCGAAACCTCTGAGGTGCTCGGATGGTCGGAAAGCAAAGTGAAGACGACCCAGCATAGGGCCATCAAATGGTTAAGAATCGAGATGGATCAACGACTCCCAAAGGAGGAAAGAGACATTGAAGAAGTCAGAATGGAAAGATCGTGATATTGAGGAGCTTATCAATAAACTTCCCAAAATCAAAGATGATCGAACCTCTCAATATATTCACGCACGTATGGAGCGGCAAAACAAGAAGAGAAATGCTTCATTCAAACGGTTCATACCTGCAGTCGCTGCACTTGCAGCTATATTTATAATGGTCCTGCTGGCTCCTACCGTTCTAAACCAACTAACGGAAACGAGCATGGAAAAATCCGAATCGAGTACCGCGGATTCTTCAGGAAGCTCAGAAGAAAAAATCGAAATCACTCCACAAAAGAAGGAATCAGATATTCCTCCTGCATCTAGCGAAGATCAGAAAGTGGCCATCATGAAAGATGAGCAAACAGAAAATAGCGAAGTAACGGTGTCGGAGAACTTGAAAGAACCTGAAAAAAGGCTTTCACTTTATGAAGAAGACCTTAAGGGAAAGGAATTCTATTCCTTTGGACTGGTCTCTCCTGATGCAGTACCGATACCTGTGTCGATTGTAGACGTTCCGGAAGAAGACTGGTTAACCCGTCATGAGCAACTTGCGGAAAAGCTGCCTGAAACAGATTGGGGACTGGAAGACTACCTTCCTTTAGAAGGAAAGTTCACCATGGATAACAACAAAGTTGTCTTCACTCTCAATGCTGATCATCCTTACAGTGGAAGCAGTGCAGTCGAATATGCTTTTTATCATTCTCTTCAGTATTCATTCCAACATAAGGGAATAGAGGAGATTATTCTGAAAGATTCCGACGGTACAGTACCCCAATTCAGTTCCACTGGCGAATTCTCAACGATCGATTTGAATGAGGAAGTCCATACGGCTTACTATTCGTATTCACCAAATGGCAGGGATCGCTTCCTTGTACCAGATAATATCAACAGGGGTGGCATCAAGGCGTCCATGGAAGCAATGAAAAATGAAGAAACTGGCCTTTTTCAGAGTGTCATTCCAGAAGGTATCAATTTTAATGTAACAGAAGGAGCGGAATGGGTGACCGTCAGCTTCTTGAACGAGTTGGATTTGGATACATTTGATGAACAAACCGCGCTGGAAATGATTGAAGGGATATTATTAACGAGCAGAAGCTCAGGATTTGAGAAGGTGCAGTTTGAGAATGTCAAACAGGAAAGCTGGAACGGTTTCAACTTTGGTGAACCTATAGAGACACCGATCAGTCCAAATAAAAAGAACATAGATAATTAAAGGTAGAACGACCAGGAGTGGAGAGTCATCCGCATCTGGTCGTTTTAATTTGACACGGAGCAGGGGAATATTCAGCGCATAAATAGCCATACTACCCGAAGGAAAATGAATTGTATATGGTTTTGTAATTTGGCAGTGATATATGCATGTTATGAGTGGTAAAAGGTTAGAATGGTGTAATACATAGAAATCGAAGGTGGGCCAGTCAAAACTATTAAGGAGGACAAGCATGATTTTCGATTATGCAAGTAGGCTTTTCGTCGTTTTTATCTTGTCAGTATGTGTAAGCGTCATGTTCTTAACCGGGAAAGAGGCTGTGGCAGAAGGGGATGAGGTAACAAAGGATACCGAATCCTGGATATTTCCAGTGGAAGGGACGATTACAGATTCATTTGGTACAAGAGATGGTACACATAAGGGTATGGACATCGGAGGAGAGATAGGATCCCCCGTCTATTCTGTAGGGAAAGGGACAGTGAGTAAGTCTTATCTTTCTAAAAGTTATGGTCATGTTGTGTTCATCAGACATGAAAACGGATATGAAACAGTCTATGCTCACCTTGAGAGCAGATTGGTGGACGAAAATCAGCAAGTGGCCCAAGGAGCACAGCTAGGCACCTTAGGGGATACGGGAAGATCGACCGGTGCCCATCTTCACTTCGAAATTCATAAGGGGGAATGGACAATCGATAAGGAAAATGCCATCGATCCCTATCGTGTATTTGGAAACGGTGAAGTCGGTCAACTGGTCTTTGCGAAAGAAAAGGACCCCTTCCGGACGGTGGATGTAGCCGGTACTCCTAAAGTAATTCTGAATGAAGATGTGCATGTGCATACCGTTCATAAAGGAGAAACCCTCTGGGGGATATCTCAAACGTACGCCGTGTCAATAGAAGAGATCATGTCAGAAAACGCATTAAAGAACACCGATATAGGAATCAACCAGATTCTGAAGATACCGGCAGCGTCCCAAAATGGTCGGTACGTTGTAAAGAAGGGGGATACATTATCTTCCATTTCCCTGGCTCAGGGAGTCGATATTGATGAACTGGTTCAAAAGAATGATCTGGATTTGCATGCAGCCATTTACCCTAAACAAGTTCTAAAGGTGCAATGACCATTCCATAGGTCCTTTACATAAAGATATGTTGATATAGTTCGAATTCGAGCTTTTTATCTTCACATTCTCCTTCACATTATGTATAATGTAAATGTACAATAAAATAAAGATTCGTCTTCGGGGCAGGGTGAAATTCCCTACCGGCGGTGATGAAACAGTTGTTTCTAAGCCCGCGAGCCTTTAGGGGCAGGATTTGGTGTGATTCCAAAGCCGACAGTATAGTCTGGATGGGAGAAGATGAAGGTTTATGCCAGGACGTTTAGAAATGGGAAGCTGAACGTTTATTAGGGTATGCCTTTCATTCTCTTAGATAGAAGTATCTAGGAGTTTTTTAATGCTACCCTTTGGTCGGAACCATCTTCGAAATGAGATGAATCTCCTAAAGGAGAGAGAGTTTATGAAAAAAATGAATACACGCATGTTTGTCACAGTTGGTATGTTAAGTGCCATTTCGTATGTGTTAATGTTGTTCAACTTCCCAATACCACCATTTCCAAAATTCTTAATGGTCGATTTCAGTGATGTACCTGCTTTAATTGCGGCGGTTACATTAGGCCCGCTTGCTGGAATATTGGTGGAACTATTTAAAAACGTGATTGATTATGTCATGACTGGAAGCGATACAGGTGTTCCGATTGGTCATGCAGCTAACTTTATAGCGGGAGTGCTCCTTATTCTTCCGACCTATTATATCTATTCACGTTCCCAATCAAAAAAAGGCTTGTTGATTGGATTAATTACAGGAACAGTCGTAATGAGTATAAGCATGGGGATATTAAATTATTTTGTGTTCCTTCCTGCTTATAAATACTTCATGAATTTTGAGCTTCCTGCTGAAATCATCATTACGGGAATCGTTCCATTCAACATCCTGAAAGGGATTTTGATAACTACTGTTTTCACCTTACTGTTCGTCCGCCTTCAAGGCTGGTTGTCAAGACAAGTGGCCTTTAACAAAGCGGCATAGTGATCATATAAAATGAACCCTTCAACTATAGTTGAAGGGTTTTTATTTTGTAGAACCCCAAAAGAAAAGGCTAAGGGAATATTCCTCCTTAGCCTTCATCCCTGCTATTCAAATTTAAGTGCATCTCCATCGAACGGTTCTTCAGAAATTTTAATGGAATCTGTCGGACAGCCTTCGAATGCATCGACCATATCATCTTCCAATACGTCAGGAACTTCGACCGTCCCCTGGTTATCATCTAATGTTACAAATGCAATACCTTCATCATCATAGTCGTAAATATCTGGAGCGGCAGCCCCACATGCTCCACATGCAATGCATGTATCCTTGTCAACGATCGTATATTTTGGCAAAGAAAAAACCTCCCGAAAAAATAATTCTATATAATTCATCATTATACACAATGTCAATTTGTGAAAAATCACTTAATGTTTATTTTATAGAGGATTGAATGACTTTTCAATAGTTAGGTGCTCTCTTTTTATTTTTATCCTATATAAGAAAAACAAAACATGGTGAAAAGCCAAATTCATGGTACAATATTTGACAATAACCTACATATTAAGGAGTAGAGAATTGACCTATCTTAATTATGTGATTCTATATTGTTTTATGTCAATCAATGGGGAACGCTCGATTTACTCTGTATACCATATCTTAAAAGGGAAGAAGTCTTCCCAATCGATTCAGGATGCACATATCTTTCACTTACAGCCATTCTTTCTTTCGTTACCAAAGTTGAAACGATCCTTTTTTAATCAGAAGATAAAAGAGCTTGAGAACGCTGGGTGTATTACCCTTGGGAATAGTGATAATGCCCTCGTGACAGAAAAAGGCTTAAAAGACGTAAAAGAACATTTTCAGGATGCTCGATTTCCTTCTGCTATGAACGGGCTCCTCTATGGTGATCAAACCCGTCTGTTTTGGATGAGGCTGAGCCTTCTCGTTCAAGTACTCTCCAATGGTAAGAGGAATGAAACCGTCTATTTCCCTGTTCAACGGAACAGGGTCATCCAGGAGTGGGTAAAGAACTGTATCCGAACCAATCCTGATAATGATAAACTTTCAAGTATTCTTTTTAAGGAGCTCTCAAGCATCTTGCATACCCAAGAAAGTGATCCATCCCTACTTATCTACCGGTTGACGGGATATCAAGACTACGGTTGGACCGAATTGCAGGTGGCAAACATGCTGGAAATGGATAAAGAAGAATTTCGCTTCGAATTCCTTAACCTGCTTCATCGTATGCTGGCGGAAATAGAAAGTGAACCATCAAACTATCCTTTATTATATTCCATCAGCTTGAAAAATGATTCTAGACAAAACTTAACGATATCAACGAGTAAGACCTACGACTTGTATAAGAGGGGCCATTCCCTTGAAGAAATTTCGAGGATCCGAAAATTGAAGCAGAATACCATAGAAGATCATGTCATCGAATTGATCCTTACACAAGAAGATCTGGCCATTGACCCATTCATTACCCGGGAAGATTATGTGAAGGTCCTCGATGTGATGAAAAAAGAAAAAACAAAAAGACTGAAGCCCATTAAAGAAAAGCTACCTCAATTGACTTATTTTCAAATCCGGGTGGCGATTGCGAAGGCAGGTGAGACACGTGAATTTATCACTAGAACTTAAGAAGAGATTCGGTTATTCATCTTTTAGAAAAGGGCAGGAAGATATCATCCGTTCTGTATTAAATCACCGGGATACGCTAGCTATGCTTCCGACGGGCACCGGAAAATCATTGTGTTATCAATTACCAGGGTATCTGCTGGAAGGGCATGTCTTGATTATCTCTCCGTTACTCTCCTTGATGCAGGATCAAGTGGAACAGATGAAAGTGATGGGGGAAAAACGGGTCATCGCACTGAATTCGTTTCTTCCATTTACTGAAAGAAGAACAGCATTGGAACAGTTACACAAGTATAAGTTCATTTTCATTTCTCCTGAAATGGTAATGAACAACAGTGTGTTAACTTCCCTCATGACATTGAAAATTGAACTATTCGTAATTGATGAGGCTCATTGCATTTCCCAATGGGGACCTGATTTTAGGCCGGATTATCTTAAGTTGGGAGAGCTGAAGGGGAAGATCGGGAATCCCACCACCCTGGCATTGACTGCGACCGCCACGGAGGAAGTCAGGGAGGATATTCAAGAAGTCCTTCAAATGGAGCATGCAGTTGAAATGGTCTATTCAGTCGACCGTGGAAATATAGGATTATTTGTCGAGAAGGTTTCCGGTCAAAATGACAAATTGAATAGCCTCTTAGAATATGTGTCGGCCTGGGGTGGTCCCGGAATTGTCTACTTCTCGAGCAAACGAATGGCTGAAGATGTTGCCATCTGGCTATCTGAGAACGGAGTGTCAGGGGTTGCCCACTATCATGGGGGCATGGAACAAGAGGAACGGATTCTTATCCAACAGCAATTTATTTCGGGTAAGCTGAGAATGATATGTGCTACCTCTGCTTTTGGGATGGGCGTAAATAAAGAGGACATCCGGTTCGTGATTCATTTTCATTTCCCGTCAAGCATAGAAGCGTTTTTACAAGAAATCGGGAGGGCTGGCCGTGATGGCAATAATAGTGTTTCTGTCGTTCTATACTCTGAACAGGATCTATCTTTGCCATTGCAGCTTATCCAAAGTGAACTACCTGAAGATGATCAAATTCATGGGTTTGTAGAAGGATGGACCAAGGGACATAGCAAAGACTTAATCGAACAGCTGCAGCTGACCGATGTGCAGTACCGGTTTCTTACTTATTATACAGAAGAATTGACCAGTGGGCGGGGTCATAACCAAGATAGATTACTAGAAAAAGTGAAACAAATACGGAACAATCGTTTACAATACAAAAAGGAGAAGCTTAACATCATGGTCCACTGGCTACAGGACGGGACATGCAGAAGACAGAAGCTCCTACATTATTTCAATGAAAGACATGAAGAGGAGAATCCATTCTGCTGTGATGTATGCGGTTATTCACCAAAAGAATTTAAGAGTGAATCCATCACGTTGAATTCACAAGATCAGGAACCTGCCAATTGGGAAAAAAGGTTAGAAAAATTACTATTAGGATAAGTGGTAACGATGCAGAAACAAGGGGAAATCATTCAACAACTTACAAAGAAGCAATTAACCTTCCATTTATATTTCACTCAATTTTTACTATTAACGATTGCATGCGGATCAGGTATATTTTTATTTGACTCAGTGTCAGATTTCTGGGGGCAATTTCACCTTTCTTGGAACATCTTCACGATTGGGATGTCAAGTGGCTTAATGATTGTCATGATCGATATCTTCCTAATGAAGGTGTTACCTGCGAAATACTATGATGATGGTGGGGTTAACGCCCAAATCTTCACGAATAGAAGCATGGGAGAGATTGCCCTTTTAGCTTTTTTCATTAGTGTGAGTGAAGAAATATTATTCAGGGGTGTGCTCCAATTTCATTTAGGACTGATCATTTCAAGCATCATTTTTGCGCTTATACATTTCAGGTATTGGGCTCACTGGTTTCTTGTCATCAATATTGTATTGCTCAGCTTTTGGATCGGTTTTATTTACGAAATCACAGAAAATTTATTAGTTACAATCATCATGCACTTTGTCATCGATTTTTTACTGGGATTACATATGCGTAAGAATGGAAGACAAAGAAGTAAAGAAGGGATGTCTCATGAGTAAAGACCCATATAGAGATCAGGCAGCGAAACTGAAAAAAAGAATTGAAAAAGTCCCTGACGAACGCCCCGTCAAAAAAAGGGAGCCCCTTCCCCCGAGAAGTGAGCTCCATAGAGAGAAACAAAAAAAGAAAAATTGGAAAATGAAACACCCGTTGATCAGCATGCTCCTTTTATTTTTTATTTTAATGCCACTGACTGTATTTAGCATATACTCTTATTTTGATAACAGAAATGGTCCACTGGTCGTCTTGTCAGAAGATGCAGATGATGTTGTTGAAGTCCGATATGACCAATCTGAAACCAATCAAGAAGAGAGTGAAGAAGCAGTGAATTCCAAAGAAGAGGGTACGGTTGAAGAAAAGGACCAGAATGAATCAGCAGAAAAGTCCAATTCTACTGCTAACGTCAAAAATCAACCAGCTTCTCCTCCACAAGCTAAAGAAAGCGTTAAAGAGGAACCAAAAGAAGAGCCAAAAGAAGAGCCAAAAGAAGAGCCAGAGGTCAAAATTGTGTACCACACGGTGAAACCTAAGGAAACACTCTTTCGAATTGCAATGAATTACTACAATTCACCATCAGGTGTCGATCGCATCAAAGAATGGAATAAGATTCAGGATAATGATATTCAGACAGGGCAAGTGTTGGAAATTCCATTAGATCAATAATAACCCCCATCCCCATTTATTTTGGGTGGGGGTTTTTTATTTACATTTCTTTGCAACATCTTTCTATAAAATTTACATTGCATTAAGAGAAGGAACACAAAATGAAAATATACTAAAGATGACAGTATTACTACAGGAAAGAGGAGTGATATGGTGGACAGAATGTTGACGCGCTTTCGGCAGGCTGATGATAAGTTATTTTACAGAATCAATGCTAGTAAAGAACTGTACCGATCATTATTTGGGTATGTGACACATCTGGGGGGAGCCAGGCTCACGATAAGTTCCATCCTTATCCTGTTTATCCTTTGTCAGTATTATACAGAAATCAAGCATACAGTCATCGTTGCGATGATTTCCCTCATTCTCAGCCATTTCCTGATGACGTTTGTAAAAAAGGGGGTTAAACGAATTCGGCCGTATTTGACTTTGCCCGACGCAGTCATTCACGGATATGAATTCAAAGATCACTCTTTTCCATCCGGTCATTCAACGGCCATTTTCTCTATCACCATCCCATTTATGATTCATTACCCGATCACCATGCTCGTTCTATTTCCTTTAAGCTGGCTAGTAGGGTATTCAAGAGTCGTCCTTGGAGTACACTACCCCTCTGATGTATTAGCAGGGGCATTTCTTGCATTCGCAACGGCTATGATGGTGATGCTGTTTTTCTGATGACGATATGAATGTGTGAAATTCAACGACGTATATAGGAGGAATTGTATATGAGAGTGGCCCTTTTTTCCGATACGTACCATCCTCAAGTAAATGGAGTGGCAAGGACATTAAAAAGACTGACCGATCACTATGAGAAAAGAAGGATTGAATACAAAGTATTCGTTCCGGATCTTCACGATCAGAAATCATCGTATCCCAATGTACACTCGTTCACGAGCTTTCCCTTTTTTCTTTATCCTGAGTGCAGGGCCGCAATCGCAAATCCAAAGACCATTGTAAAACAGCTAAGAGATTTTTCCCCTTCTCTGATTCATGTCACAACCCCTCTTACAATGGGGCTTAACGGGATACGCGGTGCAAAGAAAATGCAGATCCCCTTGGTTGCCTCCTATCACACCCACTTTGATATGTACCTGAATTATTACAGGATGATGTGGGCTTCCCCTTTGCTTTGGAAATATATGAAGTGGTTCTATTCACAAGCTGATCGAATATTTGTACCTTCAGAAGAAACGAAGCTGCATCTTGAAGGTCAAGGCTTTTCTGATTTGTCGATATGGGGCAGGGGGGTCGATTGTTCTGCCTATACACCGGAGAAGCGAAATGATTCCTTAAGGGAAAAATATAAAATTGAAAAGAAATATATCCTGTTATATGTCGGGAGGTTGGCTCCTGAGAAAGATTTAGACACATTAGAGAAAACGATAAAATACCTTCCCGAAGAGGTGAAGGATCAGGTACACTGGCTTATTGTTGGTGATGGACCCATGAAGAAAGAACTCATGGAAAAGACAAGAGGGGAAGATGTCACTTTCACAGGCTATGCCACAGGGGATGAATTAGCGGGGATATATGCATCATCCGATTTATTTGTCTTCCCTTCTGCTTCAGAAACTTTCGGTAATGTCGTATTGGAGGCCTTTGCATCCGGCTTGCCGGCGGTAGTGGCAAATAAGGGGGGAGTGACGAATATCGTGGAGCATAACCAGACTGGGAGAATGGCAGAAGCTCACCGGTATCAGTCTTTCATCCATCATATTATCGATATGTTGGATGAAGACCGTCTTCAGTACATGAAACGAAAAGCATTACAAATGGCAGAAAAGCAATCCTGGGATGCCATATTTGATGAACTTCTTAACGAATTCAGGGAAGTATGCGATTCCCGCAGTAAGAAGCAGCTATTTGGTTGATAGCAGGTGAATAGAGGTTCCTCTTTAGGAGGACCCTTTTTTTATGAGCTGATTCTATCTCTACGGACAAGCTCATACACTATAGGGAGGAAAGGGGAGGATAGTGGATGGATCGTTCAGGCAAGGAGTTTGGGGAATGGACGGATCAAGCGACGGAACAGATGTTACATAACCTGATTGAAAAAAAGCGAAAGTTTGACAAAGCGAAAACCATGCATCTCTACACCTTATGGGGAACATTATTTGCATCATTCTTCTTCCTGTATTATATGACGAAATTTGTACTGAATCCTTATTCTTATTCGTTTGCCGCAATGTTCTCCGTCTTTGTCTCGAATTCGTTGCACCTGTTCATGACACTTATACTGGTTGTCCTTTTTGGTGCGACTAAAATATTATTTGAAAAAAAGGAAAAAAAGGAAAAGGAATTCCATGATTTAAGATGTGAAGTCATCGATCGAAGCAAAGATTTATGGAAAGAAGAAGCCTGGAAAAAAAGGCATCATGTGTATGATAAATTAAAAAAAGAATGGGACATTAATCTGTTTCATGGGAGCAAGTAAGCGGACCTTAAATCCAGGGGGAACGGGATAGTAAAGGGGCTGGCCCATCACATTTGCCATGAGCCATAAAACCCGAAAAATCAAAAGAAGATCTTTTTATCTCTTTCTTCCTTAAGTATTTCCACAGCTTCGCGGAAGCGCTGGGAATGGATGATCTCCCGCTCCCTTAAAAAGCGCAGGCCGTCATTCAGATCCGGATCATCACTCATATTAATGATCCATTGATACGTAGCCCTTGCTTTCTCTTCTGCGGCGATGTCTTCATATAAATCTGCGATCGGATCCCCTTTAGCTGCAATATATGCTGTGGTAAACGGGACGCCTGCCGCATTCTGATAAAAAATGGCTCCATCATGATTGACATAATGGGGATCAAGTCCCGCTTCCTTCATCTGATCAGGTGTGGCATCTTTGATTAATTTATAAACCATCGTTGCAATCATTTCCAGATGAGCAAATTCTTCTGTCCCGATATCTGTTAATAATCCAATCACCTTATCAGGTATTGAATAACGTTGATTGAGATACCTGAGAGCAGCGGCAAGCTCTCCGTCTGCCCCTCCATACTGTTCAATTAGAAATTTTGCCAATTTAGGGTTGCAAGTACTTACCCTGACAGGGTATTGAAGCTTCTTTTCATAAACCCACATTGTCCTGAACCTCCTCTATATCATTAAACTTGCCATGGCCAAGGTGCATCCTTCCAATCCCAAGGATAATTGGAGTAGCTGTACCCATAATGGGTCAGTGGGCCAAATTCCTTTTCGAACTTCTTTTTTATCTGTTTTCGCGTCTTAATATACATATTGTATTGGGAGATCGCTTCGAAATCTTCCGGATGGGTATCCAGATAAAGTGTGAGGTCCACGATGACAAAATCGACGGCCTGCAATTCTTCTAGCACCTCATAGTAATGGGGAGGAAGCTGTTTCATATTCGGTTACTCTCCCTTCGTTTTTTCATAGGGACTGTAGTAAGGGTCATAAAACACTTTCCAAAGGGTCCCCTTTTGCAGGGCTTCCTTCGGAGAATATTGTTCTAAGTTCGGTGGCTGGAACCCCAGGTAAAGGTTAGGTGGTGTAGAATATACCTTTCGTGTAATGGGTTTGCACGGATCGAACGGACTTACATACGGATAATACGCTTTATAAAATTCCTGCATGATTATCCCTCCTTTAAACAAAATCCTTCGTAACAACATATGAACGTGGGTGGGGGAACATGTTAATTTATTTTAATTCATAATGTTGAAGGAAAATACGGTGAAAATGTTGAATAGATAAGGGGAAGGATATAAATGATGAGGTGGTCAAATGTTTGTTAAAAATGCGATGATACCAAAACACAAATGCTATGTGGTAGACGAAAATGATTCACTGGAAAAAACGCTGACGGTTCTCGAGCATCATAAAATTGACGGGGTGCCGGTCCTCTCAGATGATCAGTTTAAAGGTGTGGCGACCCGATACAATATTTATCAGAGCTTCTTCCAATCCGGTATGGAAAAGAAAGCCTTTCTCAAGGAGAAAAAAGCCCGGGATATTATCACAAATTCGGACAAATACATTACAGATAAGGATGTATTTGAAAATGCATTAATAGAATTAAAGGATTCACCGATCCTCCCTGTGGTCGGGGACAACCATGTATTCCTTGGACTCATTACCCGTTTTGATGTCCTGGATCAATTTAGAAGTGCATTCGGGATGGATCAGAAAGGTGTACGCATCGCCTTCTCTTCTGTAGAAACCGAAGGACGTATCGCTCGCCTTGGTGACATCATTCAGCAGCACTCTGAATCGGTCATATCCCTGGTGACCTTTGATGAAACCGATAAATTACTCCGACGTATTGTTCTTAAAGTAGAAAAGAAAGACAATATGGAGAAATTTCTTAATAAACTGGAGAAATCGGGATTCCGCATCCTCGATATCCATGAAGACGAATAAGTAGTGAATAAAATCCAGTATGAAAAAAAATCCCTCTCATAAGATTTATGGGAGGGATTTTTTTGATCAATCTTTTTGTGAAACTGATAATCACGTTTCTTTTAGGGTATCTGTTCATTACATGGTTTCCTGTAACAGAACGCCTGACTGAACCAGAGTTCATTGTTGAATTGGTTCTGAACCCGATTCAGTTCTTCGCTGCTTCCATCGCCTTTATGATCGGCCTCTTGGTACAGGGGAATGTCTTGAAAACTGAAATTCATTCCGTGATACAATTATGGAATGGAAGACTACATAAAGAATTGGTGATCATCCCATTTCATATCGGACTGATCTTTGCATTGAGCGTTCATGGAGGTTGGCAAACGATGATTTTTTCCTGTTCGGCCTTTTTTTATGGTATTATTTCAATAGATTTTCGCCGTCAAGGAGGCCACAATGCTTGAATTATGTATCATTTTAATGGCAGGGGGAGTCACTCTCCTCTTAATTATGTTGTATGAAGCACGTCGAAACGTAGTGAAAATTGAAAAGGTGAAGCTTCCAGGCTTTCCGGACCACATGCAGCCTGTAACGATCTTTTTTATTTCAGATATACATAAACGTGAAATTTCGGATGAAATCATCGAAGAAGTGAAGGGAAGAGCGGATTTCGTCATCATCGGCGGGGACCTTTTGGAAAAAGGGGTTCCCTTTTCAAGGGTTGAGGGGAATCTGGATAAACTCCAGTCATTAGGTAAGGTTTACTTCGTATGGGGAAATAATGATTATGAAGTCAATACCACAAGGCTAAAGGAAATATTTATTGAAAAAGGAATCATTGAAATCGTCAATACTTCAGTCAAGGTTCCCCTGCATAACGGTATGATGAACTTGATAGGGGTAGATGATGCAAGTACCCAACGGGCAAATTATCCACTCGCACTCGACCAGGCATCCCCTGATGAATTCAATGTTTTGGTCAGTCATGATCCAAGGCTTTTGAATCAGGTTTGTAAAGAAGATGGAATCGATCTCATGATAAGCGGTCACACACATGGAGGTCAGATTCGATTGTTCGGTTGGGGATTGTATAAAAAAGGGAGGCTTGAAAATCTCCCGGAGACCACCCTATTAGTAAGCAACGGCTACGGGACCACCGCCATTCCCTTGCGCTTGGGTGCACCAGCGGAAACGCATTTGTTGATATTAGACAAATAATAAATGAACATTTGTTATTCATTACCTATACAGATTTTACACAAAGAGGTTTCTCGATTATAATTTTTATAAGAAGAGAAATACTTGGGGGACTATCGATGAGCAATGAAAAAAAGTTAGAAGGAAAATACAATATAAAAGCTGTGTCTACCATTTTAGGGATTCAACCAGGTACTTTAAGGGCATGGGAGAGAAGATATCAGATCATTGCCCCTGTCCGTAATGAATCGGGTCACCGCCTTTACACGGAACAGCATTTAAATATATTGAAATGGCTTGTTGAAAAGGTTGATCAGGGATTTACCATCAGCCAGGCGGTAGCATTACTGGATAAACAGGAGCTTGAAGAAAACGAGATCACTTCCTCTGAACAAAAGGATCGTACTCAAACGATTTCGGATGACTTACTAAAGGCTTTATTAAGTTTTGATGAAACGAAAGCCCACGATTTGATCAATCAGTCTTTTTCTGTATATACAATAGATAAAGTCGTCATTGACATTCTGGGAAGCCTCCTCGTCAGAATCGGTGATTTATGGGAAAACGGTGAAATCACCACGGCTCATGAGCATTTTGCTACATCTATTCTCAGATCCAGAATCGGTATCATCATGCACTCTTTCCCGCATAACGGCATCTTACCTAAAGTAGTCGCGGTCTGCGGTCCGGGGGAATGGCATGAATTGGGATTGTTGATTTTTACCCTTTTCGTAAGAAGAAAAGGATTTGAAGTCATCTATCTGGGATCAAGCATAAAAGAAAACGATATAGACATCGTGCTGGACGAAGTGAATCCAAAGTTTCTATTCTTATCCTGCACCCTCCTTGAAAATGTAGACAACCTTCTATCTCTGGTCACTTCATTAAAGAACGAGCGGAATAATCTGGTCATTGGAATGGGCGGATTTGCTGTAGACCATCTCCCAAAAGACTTAAAAGAAGAGTTTGATGAACATATCGTGGGACAATCCAAGGCCCAGTGGGAACAATGGCTTAAAAGTAAAATATAATACGAATATGCACTGTTTTCGGCCCCTTACATAGTATGATGATAAATCGTCACACTCTAGGGGGTACGAAGATGAAGCTCGAAAGAATATCTGACAATAAAATAAAATTTTCCATTAGTGTAGAAGAGTTAGAACAAAAAGGGTTATTCGAACAAGACCAATGGAAAGATTCCTATATGTGGCATGATCTTTTTGAAGACATGTTAGATGAAGTGCAAGGGAAGTTCGGCATCGAAACACAAATGGAGATCACTGTGGAAATCGAATCATTCGATGACCATGAAATCTGCATGATCCTTACATTGGAATCAGAAGATGATTTTTCTGACTGGGAAGAAGGGACCGAATTGATGAAATCCATGAATGATCACGATGTGCTCGTGTATTTCGATGATTTCGATGATCTAATTGCCCTTCTTAAACGGATCAATCAGATGGGCAAGGTGAACAATGCCCTCTTTCAATGCAGCATTTATTTCTATGAAAAAAAGTACTATATCCTGATTGAGAATTTGCTTGAAGGAGACAGCTTCATCCTGGAAGCGATTTGCACCGAGTATGGTCGGCAAACAACGATTACAAAATATATCCTGATGGAATACGGCCGTGCAGTGCTTATCAGGGATTCCATTGAGAAGATATTGTTTTATTTCTAGCCTTGCGCGCGAGGACCAGGCTATGCATCTTTACCCCCTATATTAATATCGTTTCCTAATGGTTTTGAGAAATATTTTTTTTAGCACTTTCAGTTGATCCTGAAGGTGTTTTTTAGTTTTAAGTGGGATCTTTTGGGTGAGTGCTGATGGGGTGCGGAGGGGAGGGAACTTTTCTTAAATGACAGCGTTTTCATTATTTTGCTCTTTTTTTAATTTTCCTTCTTTGCAAGAGGAAATCAAACGTGTATACTATGTCATGAAAGCGGGCAAGGTTCCGCTAAACAGTGAAGGATACTGGGAGGTTTACATACATGGTAGCCGAAAAGGGGAAAGAAAATCATCAAGCATCAGATCAACATGATGTACTGAAATCTACACAAACGGTTATTCATCTTGCACTCGATAAATTAGGATACTCAGAAGAAGTTTATGAATTACTTAAAGAACCTGTCCGCATGTTAACGGTTAAAATACCTGTCCGCATGGACGATGGAAAAGTAAAAGTGTTTACCGGATACCGTGCGCAGCATAATGATGCGGTCGGGCCGACTAAAGGTGGGATTCGCTTTCATCCGAATGTATCGGAAAAAGAAGTTAAAGCGCTTTCGATCTGGATGAGCCTAAAGTGCGGAATTGTCGATCTTCCTTATGGGGGAGGAAAAGGTGGGATCATCTGTGATCCACGGGATATGTCATTCAGGGAGCTGGAAAGATTAAGCCGTGGATATGTACGGGCCATCAGCCAGATTGTCGGGCCATCCAAAGACATTCCTGCACCGGATGTTTTCACAAACTCTCAGATCATGGCCTGGATGATGGATGAATATAGTCGGATTGATGAATACAATTCTCCTGGATTTATCACAGGTAAGCCACTGGTCCTCGGGGGATCTCACGGCCGCGAAACAGCAACGGCCAAAGGAGTGACGATATGCATCCACGAAGCTGCGAAGAAAAAGGGAATCAAACTGGAAGGTGCAAGGGTGGTCGTGCAAGGCTTCGGGAATGCCGGAAGCTTCCTGGCCAAGTTTATGCATGACGCCGGCGCGAAGGTGATTGGAATCTCAGATGCATATGGTGGTCTGCATGACGAGGAAGGATTGGATATTGATTACTTGTTAGACAGACGTGATAGCTTTGGCACAGTAACGAATTTATTTAATAATACGATTACAAATGAAGAACTCCTGGAACTAGATTGCGACATTCTTGTACCGGCAGCCATTGAAAATCAGATTACGGACAGAAATGCCCATAATATCCGTGCGAGCATCGTGGTAGAGGCTGCTAATGGACCAACGACATTGGAGGCCACGAAAATCTTGACTGATAGGGGTATTCTTCTAGTTCCTGATGTATTAGCTTCTTCTGGCGGCGTGACGGTTTCATACTTCGAATGGGTCCAAAACAATCAAGGCTATTACTGGACCGAAGAAGAAGTGGAAGAAAAGCTGGAAAAAATACTCGTAAACTCTTTTAATAATGTCTATGAAACGTCACAAACAAGAAGAGTGGATATGAGGCTTGCCGCTTATATGGTAGGGGTAAGGAAAATGGCCGAAGCCTGCCGATTCAGAGGTTGGATCTAAGATATTGGAGAATGGGGCTGAGACAAAAGGATTTCAGCCAAATGAAAGACCGAACGAGTGATTTGGTGAAAATCTAACTCGTTCGGTTTTTTATTTTTTATAAATAAGGGTTAATTCATGTATTTAGCAGGTTTTAGCTGTTGATTGGAGGGCAAGACGAAGACTCCGACGGGAAAAGTGGAATAGGTGAGACCCCGCCTGAGCGCAAGCTGTGAGGAGGCTCGCCTTCCGCGGAAATCAACAGCGGTGTAACAAGTGATTCCAAATATCCCTAGAGATTGTTCGTCTTTATAGTCAATTTATGTCCAAGCCTGATTCTTTATTTATGTCACATTCAATTCAGTTGGAATATCCATACTATAAATGAGTGACTGGAAGGGCCGAGTGCTCCTTTTTGACCTGAACGAAAAACTATTCCATAATAATTGAGTAAAGTTTATTAATTAATCTGAAGCAACGGACAGATAAGGCCATTCAGATAGAGGAATTGAAGGAGTGTCTGAATTTGATAAAGGAAGAATGCATCATTGTAGGCGGAGGTCCATGCGGGCTATCTGCTGCCATTAGTTTAAAAGAAAAAGGGATCAATCCATTGATCATTGAAAAGGGAAACATCGTGAATGCAATCTACCACTATCCCACTCATCAAACGTTTTTTTCATCAAGTGAAAAACTTGAAATCGGTGATGTGCCATTCGTCATTGAAGAGCATAAACCAAGAAGGAACCAGGCATTGGTGTATTATCGTGAAGTCGCTAAGCGCAAAGATTTAAGGATCAACCGGTTTGAAACCGTTCATGAAGTAAAGAAAAATGACGGATTTTTTACCGTGTCAACTTCCAAGGGGATATATGAAAGTAAATCTGTTATCATCGCGACGGGCTACTATGATCATCCGAATTATATGGAGATTCCCGGAGAAAATTTGGGAAAAGTGTTTCATTATTTCAAAGAGGCTCATCCGTTTTTTGATACCGATGTGGTAGTGGTCGGAGGGAAAAACTCGGCAGTCGACGCAGCGCTTGAATTAAATAAAGCGGGGGCAAGGGTAACGGTGTTATACCGGGGAACTGAATATTCCAAGAGCGTTAAGCCCTGGATCCTCCCGAATTTTGATGCCCTGGTGAGAAATGGAGAAGTCACTATGGAATTTAATGCATGTGTAGACGAGATTACGGATGACTCGGTTATTTATACCGTCGATGGGGAGAAGAAAGAAGTGGTTAATGACTTTGTTTTTGCCATGACGGGCTATCACCCTGACCACAGCTTCCTGACAAGGATGGGGATAGACATTGACAGGGAGACAGGTCGTCCTGCCTTTAATCCTGAAACAATGGAAACGAATGTTGAAGGGGTTTATATTGCAGGAGTGATTGCAGCTGGTAATAACGCCAATGAAATATTTATTGAGAATGGCCGTCACCACGGTGGAATGATTGCTGAATCCATTAAGCTGAGAAGTGAAAATTAATCGTAAGAAAGAGGTCCAGATTCTGGACCTCTTTCTCTTTGCTTCTGTTTTAAGTTTTGGCTGTTTTGACAAAGATCGTTGCTATCATATACAGACTAAGATTTGCGAATGCTCTGCCTTATAGGGTGTCGTGCAGGAGAGTGATGGGTACAGTCCCGCTTTCCACGGACGTTCGGCCGAGCCTCCTCAGCAAAAACCGCTTCCGGGGTCTTGGCACGACCGTTTTCCGTAGGAGTCTACTCAGTTCCCTTCAACCTCCGGAGTAGTAAGTGTTGACAGAGCAAAATGGTTTGTGACCATCCGTTTAAAAAGATTAAAGGACTATTAAATAATAAAGTCACTGCAATGAATGAGATAGCAGTGGCATAAGCAATCTCCACATTTCCTTTGTGTTAGTAAAACACTTCTTCTGGATAGTTGATTGTAGCGGAAGGTGCTCGACTCCTGCGGGAATAGCGTGAAAGTCGAGACCCCACAGGGCAAAGCCCGAGGAGGCTCAACTCACGCCCCGCGGAAAGCAACCGCCACTCGCCACATCCTAAAGCAACAATGTATATGAAAAGAGCCTTAGTTTTTAAAGATCATTTCTAATTCATTCATGTCTCTCGTCTGGGAAAGGGCAACCATTAATTTAATTCTTGCTTTTTGTCCATTCAGTCCATTAGAGAAAATGACCCCTTTTTCCTTCAATTGTTTCCCTCCACCGGAGTACCCGTAAATATCCTGAACAATTCCGTTGAAGCATCTAGAAACCAATACGACGGGAATATTCGCTTCTACGAGTTCTTCGATGCCATTCACCGTCTCAGGGGGAAGATTTCCCTGTCCAAGTGCTTCAATGATCACACCGTCGTATTGAAGGTCTTTGATGGCCATCAGGAGACCGGAGTCCATTCCCGCATATGCTTTAATGAGCGTTACCCTCTTTGAAATATCGCAGATCTGGTAATGCTCATTTGAAGTGGGTTGATGATGGAAGAGTACCCCCCTTTTTGTGACGATGCCAATCGGTCCATATTGAGGGCTTTGAAAGGTGGATACATTGCTTGTATGGGTTTTGGTCACGTTTTTTGCTGAATGGATTTCATCATTAAGGACGACCAGGACCCCTTTGCCTCTTGATTTGTCACTAGCTGCAACACGCACGGATGAAATCAGGTTGTATAAGCCGTCCGCTCCGATTTCATTGCTTGACCTCATCGCCCCTGTTACTACGATCGAGATGGGAAGGGACAGGGTCAAGTCCAGGAAGTAGGCGGTTTCTTCCAGTGTATCTGTACCATGGGTGATGACAACACCATGGAATGGCGATTCCTGATATTTTGTTTCAATGATTTCTTTTAGTTTCTGCATGTGCAGAGGCGTAATATGTGGTGAAGGCAGATGGAAAGCCTCTTCGACCGTGAGATTTGCCAGGTTTGAAACGATGGACGTCTGGACAGAAAGGGGGTTTTCCTTCCCCGGAGTAACGGCTCCTGTCTGCTCGTCTTCCATCATCGAGATGGTCCCGCCTGTATGTATGACTAAAATATCTTTCTTCATCACTCATTCCTCCAACCAATTAAATTCCTATTTCCAATCCTACACTAACATGATACGATTAAGAAAACCGAAAGAAAAGAGGACTTTTGTATGCTGGTGATTTTATCAGCGGGTATAGCACCAGGATTAGCATTGTTAAGTTACTTTTATTTACGGGATCAATATGAGGCAGAACCCATTACACTCGTGTTTAAAACCTTTATGTATGGTGCCATTATCACCTTTCCGATCATGTTTCTGCAATACGTCCTGGAAGTCGAAGGAATCATTGCTTCCAATTGGTCTACGGCTTTTATTTCCTCTGGTTTCCTCGAAGAGTTCTTTAAATGGTTTATTTTGATGTTTGCCATTTTCCAGCATGTTGATTTCAATGAACCATATGATGGGATTGTCTACGGAGCGAGTGTATCACTCGGTTTCGCTACGGTTGAAAATATTTTATATTTGGTTGCCAATGGAGTCGAACATGCATTTGGAAGGGCTGTATTACCCGTGTCCAGCCACGCTCTGTTCGGTGTCATTATGGGGTATTATCTGGGCAAAGCCAAGTTCTCCTCAAGTGAAGAACGGCGTAAATGGCTCCTTCTTGCCCTATCGGTACCGATCCTGCTGCATGGAACCTATAACTATATCTTCCTGGCTGAGAAAAACTGGATCTATTATATGGTTCCATTTATGTTGTTCTTATGGTGGCTGGGTTTAAAGAAAGTGAAGAGTGCCCATCAGCTTACTGAGAAAAAGTACAAAATGGAATTGAAGAAAGAAGTCATGTAAAGGCGCTTCCTGTGGGAGCGCCTTTACCTGTAAACCACAATGAAACAGCCCCCGTATCAAGGGGGCTGTTTCATTTATATGCAGCGGCAAGATCGGTTTTAGGAGCTTCTTTTCGCTTCACTTCATCTATTTTATTTACAAACATTTGAAATACTTTTCTTTTTTCTTCAAGATCACGTATGTATTCTTTCAGTTCATTATACTTCTCTTCAAATGGTTTATGATACATTTGCCGGATATTTTCAATGATTTCCTCATTCACCGTCGACTGTATGACCTGCTTTGTAATGCCGTATTTATAGGAGTAAACTTTCAGTTCCTTCTTAACATCCTCATAGTCCGTATTGATTTGATCGAGTACCTCTGAAATATCCTCTTTCCATTCCTCCAAAGACTTTGCTAAGTAATCTTCCATCGTGACCCTCCCATTCTATATTTGAAACTTCCCTTTTCACAGTATATCTTTGCTTGTTTACATGGGGGTTGCTGAGACATTACAGTGTCTTATCAAAGTGTTTCATTTATTCGGATACCTTATATCATTTCATATTTTTATCATTCCACTTGTATAAAATGGGAGTCTCTACAAAAACTAGAGTTAATGTTAATTGAAGATATGGAGGTTAAAGCATTATGAATAGTCGTTTCAAATGGGTTTCTACTTCAGTCGTCATGGTGCTTATGTGTTCTCTCTTAATGATTTCTTCAGAGGGGGAGAAGGCAGACGCTTTTACAAATCAGGTAATTCAACAAGGCGCAACGGGTGAGGATGTAATTGAACTTCAATCCAGGCTTCAATATATCGGTTATTATAACGGTGATATTGATGGGGTTTTTGGATGGGGAACCTACTGGGCATTGAGAAACTTTCAGTACGAATTTGGCCTGAAAATCGATGGACTGGCAGGACCGACAACAAAAGCAAAGCTTTTGAAGGCGTCAAAGTATAATAAACAATTTGTGAAAAACCAAATTGAAAAAGGGAAAAAATTCAGCCATTATGGCGGAACGGACCTTAATAAGCAGAAAGCTCCCGATGGAGGAGGTAAGAGTGGTGGAGGTACATCAACTCAACAAAATAAACCAGCACCAAAACCGGCACCTTCTAAACCAACTGCAGCGAATACACCAAATGGATACTCTCAAAATGACATTCAATTAATCGCCAACGCAGTATACGGGGAGTCACGTGGTGAACCATACGAGGGTCAAGTAGCTGTAGCGGCAGTCATTCTAAACCGAATTGACAGTTCAGCATTTCCTAATACAGTGGCAGGGGTCATCTTTGAACCTGGTGCGTTCACTGCTGTAGCTGATGGTCAAATCTGGTTAACTCCTAATGAAAGAGCCAAAGAAGCGGTTTTGGATGCAATCAATGGCTGGGATCCATCTTCAAGTGCCCTCTATTACTTTAATCCTGCGACGGCAACAAGCAAATGGATATGGTCGCGTCCACAAATTAAGAAAATAGGAAAACATATATTCTGTAGCTAAAGAGGTGAAGCGAAATGGTGCGTGTCATTCTAATAACGGTTCTAGTATTGGGTGTGGCTGGTACTGCTTTCTGGGGGTATCAGGAACATCAGGAGAAAAATGCGATACTAATCAATGCAGAAAACAACTATCAAAGAGCTTTTCATGAATTGACTTACCAAGTGGACCTGCTTCATGATCAAATCGGGTCTACACTTGCCATGAATTCCAGAAAATCATTATCCCCTGCCCTTGCAGATGTGTGGAGGTTAACCTCACAAGCTCACAGTGATGTGGGACAGCTGCCTTTGACACTTCTTCCATTTAATAAAACGGAAGAATTCTTAAGTAAAATCGGTGACTTCAGTTATCGCGTAGCTGTAAGGGACCTAGACAAGAATCCATTAACAGATAAAGAATATAAGTCATTGGAAAATCTCTATGAACAAAGTGCTGATATTCAGAACCAGTTACGGAAGGTCCAGCATCTTATCATCGAAAACAATTTGCGGTGGATGGATGTTGAAATGGCTTTGGCTTCAGGGAATGAACAAGCAGATAATACCATTATCGATGGTTTCAAAACCGTCGAAAAAAATGTATCCGGATATGATGAAGCGAACTTTGGATCGACAACATTCGTAAATACAGAGAAAAAAGACCAGAACTTTAAAAAGTTAAAAGGAAAAGAGATTTCCAAAGAAGAAGCCGTCAAAATTCTGAGAAAATATTCAGGTATCCCTAAATCCAAGGATGCGAAGGTTTCAAAGAGCGGAAAAGGCTCCGATTACAAGTTCTTTAGTGTTTCCATCGGTAATGGAAATACGGAAGCAAGCATGGATGTCACCCAAAAAGGCGGCTATCCGATCTGGTACATCAACAATCGTGAAATCAAGAAACCAAAGATCAGCTTAAACAAGGCTGCGGAAAAAGCGACAGCGTTCTTAGAAGAAAACAACTTCCAGAAGCTTGAAATGTTTGAAAGTGCCCAATACGATAATATCGGTATTTTCACTTTCGTTACGGCTTTGGACGGGGTAAGGATCTATCCGGATTCTTTGAAAATCAAAGTAGCCCTGGATAATGGACAAATTGTAGGATTTGCAGCAGAAGAATATTTAAAGAACAATCACGTAAGAGAAATACCCAAAGCTACGATAACCAAGGCTCAAGCGAAAGAAACGACGAATCCAAACCTGAAGATCATGGAAGAACGGCAAGCTGTGATCGTGAACGATTTGAACGAAGAAGTACTATGCTATGAATTCTTAGGGATGCTGGGTAAAGATACCTACAGAATATTCGTCAATGCAAAAACAGGCGAAGAAGAAAAGGTGGAAAGACTCAAAAACGCAGAACCAATTTATGAAGAAGTAGTATAACACTGAGAGGGACGGACTTCCGTAATCGGAGGTCCGTCCCTCTTTCTTGTTGGAAAATTCAAAAAGATGTGGAAAGGAGTAGGCTGACATGCCATAATATAGATACAAAAAACGGAAAGTGGGAATTTTGGACTATGATAAAAGCAGGTACCACATTACAATTGGAACCTATACATAATGATAATTTTGATCGATATAGATGCAGGGTCGTCGAGCTTTCTGAGGAAGGGATATATATTGATTATCCCATACATACCAAGACAGAGAAGGCCATTTTCTTAATTGATGGTACACAGCTTAAAGCAAGCTTCACCATTAATGAACAAACGGTCATGATGTTTGAAACGGAAGTGATGGGCCGTAAATTATCCAAAATTCCGATGATTCACCTGCATTATCCAGGGGACGATGGTCTGGTGAAGATCCAACGTCGACAATTCGTACGGGTAGAGGCCAATACGGATATTTCTTTGAAAATCAATGACCGGTTTTATCCGACACTCACAGAAGATCTCAGCGCCGGGGGCTGCGCTGTGGTGGTGAGGAAGGGAATGGATGTGAAAAGTGGAGCAAAGCTCTCTACCATCATTGTTCTGCCAATGCAAACCGGAGAGTGCCATTATGTGGAGATTGAAGGTAAGGTGATCCGCGTTTGGGAGAAGGATCATAAGGAAATCGCAAGCATTGAGTTTGTTCACTTAACTGAAAATCAAAGACAGCTCATTCTAAGGTATTGCTTTGAAAAACAGCTCGATTTAAGAAAAAAAGGCTTGCTTGAATAAAATTCTAATAAGTACACATACTTTTTCTTAGAACGGAAAAAGGGTGATTCACTTGAAAACAGTAGAACGAATTTTAATTAAATTAGCCATCGTACACTTTATATTACTTATTGCAGTGCAATTCATGGTACATCAACTGAATATCCTTCCCGAACTTCATAAGATCGTATTCTATGAAGGGGTGGAGAAAATGGAATACAGTGAAATAGTTGAAACCCTAACCAATAGAGCAGGAGAATGATGCCTGCTCTATTTTTTTCTTGAATGCTCTTTAGAGGAAACACACTCTGAAAGAAAGAATCGTTAAACGAAAACGAAGATTTATGTTAAAATGAGTAAGAAAATTATTAGGAACTTAAGTAGGTGGATGAATTGAAGAAATTAAGAATTGCGATCGATGGACCTGCAGCTGCAGGTAAAAGCACTGTTGCCAAAATAGTGGCAGGGAAATTATCTTATCTTTATATTGATACCGGGGCGATGTACCGCTCTTTAACATATAAAGCTTTGACGAAGAAAGTAGATTTGCATAATGAAAGTGAATTAAATGAATTGTTGTCAGAAACCATCATTGAACTTGAACCGTCTGATGAGGGGCAGCTTGTGTTTCTGGACGGGGAAAATGTGACTGATGAAATCCGTCAGTCTGCTGTAACCAATTCAGTTTCCCATGTGGCTATTCATTCAGGCGTCAGGGAAGAAATGGTGAAAAGGCAGCAGGATCTTGCCCGGGAAGGCGCTGTCGTAATGGACGGCAGGGATATCGGTACTCATGTCATTCCTGATGCGGAAATCAAGGTATTCTTACTTGCGAGTGTAGATGAAAGAGCACAAAGGCGACACGAAGAGAACATCTCCAAAGGTTATCCATCTGATCTCGAACAATTAAAAGACGAAATTGCCCGCCGCGACAAGATTGATTCTGAAAGGGAGATCGCTCCACTAAAGAAAGCAGCGGATGCAACAGAAATAGATACCACCTCTCTTTCCATTTCAGAAGTCGTGGATCAAATCATGATGTTAGTAGAAAGGAAAGGTTAAAGTGAACCTATATACCTTTGCTAGAGGTCTTGTTAAATCGATTCTTTCTCCGTTGTACCGAATTGAAGTGAAGGGCACTGAGCATTTTCCTAAAGATGGAGGGGTCTTACTGTGTGCGAATCACATCGATAATCTGGATCCCCCCGTTGTCGGGATTTCAGCTCCAAGACCTGTGTCGTTCATGGCGAAAGAAGAACTGTTCAATGTACCAGTATTAGGGAGTTTATTGCCTGGTCTACGGGCATTCCCGGTGAAGAGGGGTATGAGTGACAGGGAAGCACTGCGAAAAGGATTGCAGGTTCTGAAAGAGGGAGATGTTTTAGGACTGTTTCCAGAGGGTACTAGAAGTAAGACAGGAGAAATTGGAAAGGGATTGGCAGGTGCCGGTTTCTTTGCTCTTCGTTCTGAAGCTTACGTGGTCCCCTGTGCCATCATCGGACCATACAAGCCGTTCAGGAAATTGAAGGTTGTATTCGGACCACCGATTGAAATGGGAAGTATTCGTGAAGAAAGATTGAACGCGGAGAAAACGACGGAGATTATTATGAAGCATATTGAAAAACTGATACACGAGCATCAATAATATAAGGTTTCCCGCTTGACAAAAAGTACTATTTATTAGAAGTTAGTAGAAAGAATATTTTAAATTGCGAAGTCTTGCAATAATCAAAATCTTTGCAGTCATGGATTAAGGAGGAGTACATAATGGAAGACATGAATGGAATTGAAGTGAAGAATCTTGAAATTGGTGAAAAAGTAAAAGGGACAGTCACTAAGGTGGAAGAGAAACAAGTCTTAGTCGACGTTCAGGATAGTAAAGTGGATGGCATCATTCCAATCAGTGAACTCTCAAGCCTTCATATCGAAAAAGCTTCTGATGTAGTCAGTGAAGGGGATGTACTTGAGTTAATCGTGACAAAAGTGGAAGAAGAACTACTGGTTCTTTCCAAACGTAAAGTGGACGCTGAAAAGGCATGGGAAGAAATGAAGGTCCGCTTTGAAAATGGCGATGTCTTCGAAGCGGAGGTCAAAGATGTCGTAAAAGGCGGCCTTGTCGTTGATCTTGGTGTCAGGGGATTCGTACCTGCATCTTTAGTGGAAGATTATTATGTCGAAGATTTCTCAGACTATAAAGATAAAACGTTAACCTTCAAGATTGTTGAATTGGATCAGGAGAAGAACCGTTTAATCCTTTCCCATCGTGCTGTAGTTGAGGCAGAAAAGCAACAGCAAAAGAAACAGCTTCTAACAGATATTGAATCAGGTGCCGTACTGGAAGGAACGGTGCAACGCATCACCGATTTTGGTGCGTTTGTGGATATCGGGGGAGTAGATGGGCTTGTTCATATTTCACAACTATCCCATGAACATGTTGAAAAGCCTTCCGACGTTGTAACAGAAGGACAAAAGGTGCAGGTGAAGGTGCTGAGCGTCGATCGGGACAACGAACGCATCTCTTTATCCATCAAAGAAACACTGCCGGGACCATGGAGTGATATCTCTGAAAAGGCGCCTAAAGGAAGCGTGTTGGATGGAGTCGTAAAGCGTCTGGTATCTTACGGTGCATTTGTTGAAGTCCTACCTGGTGTTGAAGGTCTTGTTCATATCTCTCAAATCTCCCACAAGCATATCGGTACTCCACACGAAGTACTCGGTGAGAATCAGGATGTAAAAGTGAAGGTGCTTGACGTTAACGAAAACGAACAACGCCTGTCATTAAGCATCAAGGCCCTTGAAGAAAAAGAGGAAGAAGTGACGGACTATGAAATGCCGGAAGAAAGCACCGGCTTCCAATTGGGTGAAATGATTGGAGACAAACTAAAAGATCTTAAGTAAATGGTGATGAATTGTGACGAGAGCTCAAAGAAAGCAAGATCATATCAATTATGCTTTATCGACCGGTCAGCAGCGAAGGACCGGTTACGATGAAGTGGCTTTTGTCCACCAGAGCTTACCGAATATAGCAGTAGATGAAATTCATCTGCAGACTCAAATTGGCGAACTT
The DNA here is from genome assembly GCF_033963925.1 of Rossellomorea sp. YZS02. Taxonomy (NCBI): domain Bacteria; kingdom Bacillati; phylum Bacillota; class Bacilli; order Caryophanales; family Bacillaceae; genus Rossellomorea; species Rossellomorea sp. YZS02. The sequence continues at coordinate 49,001 of NZ_JAXBLY010000021.1, forward strand.
TCCTGGAGTTCGCCAATTTTCATAAATGCTATGACGGGTGGCGGCGGTGAGACCACTTCAAAAATCAATGAAGAACTGTCGATACTATCCAGGGAAACGGGTATGGCCATCGCAGTCGGATCTCAAATGTCAGCACTTAAGGATCCTGCTGAACGAAAGACATATGAAATTGTGAGGAAGCATAACCCTGATGGAATGGTGTTTGGGAATTTAGGAAGTGAGGCTTCCGTCCAACAGGCCAAAGATGCCGTTGAGATGATTAGGGCTGATGCATTGCAGATTCATTTAAATGTGATTCAGGAATTGACCATGCCAGAAGGTGACCGTGACTTCAGGGGTGCCTTGGATAGGATACAGGAGATTTCTGAAAGTATATCTGTCCCGGTCATTGTAAAAGAGACTGGATTTGGCATTAGTAAAGAAGCTGCAGAATCCTTGTCCCGTTCAAGGATCTCAGCCATCGATGTAGGCGGCTTTGGTGGAACAAACTTCTCAAAAATCGAAAATCAACGCCGGGAACGGATGTTGGGCTTTTTTGATGATTGGGGAATCCCTACTGCTATATCCCTAGCTGAATGCTATTCTTCATCCGATAAGCCGATCCTTGCTTCAGGTGGGATCCAAAATAGCTTAGACATCGTTAAGTCTCTAGGGTTAGGGGCATCTGCTGTAGGAATGGCCGGCGTCATTCTCAAGCAGCTTCTCGAATCGGGTCTTGAGGATACCATACATGAAGTGAATCAGATTCATACTGATATTCAGTTTCTAATGTGTGCTCTTGGTTGCAGACGGATTGAAGATCTTCATAATGTGCCAATGGTATTATCGGGTCACGTATATCATTGGCTAGAATCGAGAGGATTGAATCCCGGGGGTTATAGCAACAGAGCGTTTAATATGTAAAAGAAGGCATTCTCAGATTGAGAATGCCTTCTTTTTTTCGTGGAATATCAGGTTTGGTTTTGGTTTTTTTTGTAAAATGGCTGGATTATCTTAATAAACAGCTGGATTTTTTTTCGGATCGGCCGGATTTCCATCCATTCCCGCCAGATTCTCAACCAAAACGGCCGGATTATTACGGATTTCGGCTGGATTGACATCACCAGAAGTGTGGGCTCTGCCCAAGCCGCCTCCGCCTTTAGTGTTGTCCAGCTCCAGGGGCTTGGGGCTCGAGGTCATAAGTCAAACCAACCAAAAAGGCAAAGAGCGCCTTTCCGGTTGGTTCGCCTTATGCTTTACGCCCCAGAGCAAGCCCCTTGCGCTTTTAGTGTTGTCCAGCTCCGGCGGCTAGAGGCTCGAGGTCATAAGTAAAATCGACCAAAAAGGCAAAGAGCGCCTTTCCGGTCAATTTTACTTATGCTTGTCGCCTCTGCCCAAGCCGCCTCCGCCTTTAGTGTTACCTCTGTCTTTTTTTAGACTCTTCCGGTCCTTCCAGGCTCGTTGCTCCGTTGTAATGTAAGCCTTGATCGCGGTCTGATTCGACTCGTTTGCTTTGTTTCAGTTTCTTTTCTTGACGATCTTTACCCAATTGAAAACACCTCCCTTTTTATTTTTTCTTTGAAAAGTTTATTCATGCATGAATGAGATACATAAAGATTTTCCATAATGTAGATAATAGGAGGGGGAGAACGTTTATGGATGGGGTTTTGTATTTGTGGTTACTTTGGGGGATGTGGATTTATACTACGTTTTTGCTAAGAAAGTCTCATCCTCATCGTTTTCGGTTTTCATTTATATGTTTATTGCTTATCTGTGTTTTTCCATTTGGAATGAAGATTGGACCTATCGAAGTGACTCTTCCTATTATTGCACTTGCACTCATTTGTATCCTTTACATAAGAAATTTAAGCTTGAAACAGAAGCTATACATGCTGGTCGCGGTCGTGACGATGGGAATGCTATATGCGGGCATTGGCTTACTTTCTATTTATGACCCTGTCCTCATGTTTATGGATCGGGAATATCTTATTTCCTTAACATTTGTGTTGGTAAGTATTCTTTTTTACAGTCATTCTTCCCTTTACTTCCTTAGGTTCATCGCAATAGGGGGAAGCAGTGTGATTGGTGAATTCTTTCTTGGAATCCCGTTATACAATGTTGGATTTTCATATTCGATAGGTGGTCATCCTTACCTGGATATACTTGCCTTATCCATAGGACTGATGCTTTCATTGAAGGCAATTGGAGAGTTCAATCAATTCGTTCACATCAAGACTCAAACAAATAAGGGGGAAATGAAGAATCTATGAATGTCTATGTGTATCCGGTGATCTTTGGTGTCGTTGTAGGGACCTTGACGAGAATTTATATGCTCCGTACGGACTATCGCCAATATCCAACGTATTTGCACGGAAAGATTATACATATAGCCCTTGGGTTCATTGCAGCTGGCCTCGGCACCATCGCAATTCCAGCTTTATTGGAAGAGAATTTCACTGCGATTACGTTCCTTACCGTTGCAGCCTCTCAATTTCGCGATGTAAGAAATATGGAAAGGAACACGTTGACGGAACTGGATGCTTATGAGCTTGTCCCAAGAGGTGCCACCTACATCGAGGGAATTGCCATCGCGTTTGAAAGTAGAAATTACTTAGTGATTTTCACCTCTCTTCTGGCAACGATCGCGTATATCGTTTTTAACATTTATGCAGCCTTAATAATCAGTGCCATTTGTATGGTGCTTGCTCATAAATTGATGGCAGGCGGACGGTTGAAAGACATTGTTGACATTGAATATGTGAAGCCTCATTTTGATGGGGCGGGCCTATATGTCGATAATATTTATATCATGAATATTGGTCTTAAAGTCAGGCAGGAGGAGATCTTACGATATGGAATGGGATTTATCCTTTCACCCAAATCGTTCGATGCAAGATCGACGCTTGCCAACCTGGGTCAACGGCAGGCCATTCTCCATGATATGTCCACCTCCCTCGGGATCTTCAAAGACTCGGGAACTCCTGCATTAACACCTCTTGCCAAGAGAGATTTAGATGATGGACGTGTCGGTGTATTTGTCCTGCCACAGAGAAAGGACGTAGAAAAAGCGATTGCCATTCTCGGTCAGGTTCCGACCCTTGAGAATGCCATCAGGATGCCGTCTGAGTCGAAAGCGAATCAAGAGGGGAGTCAGTTAAAATGAGTACGACCTTACAGAAGTTCATACTGGCAACCGTGACGACCACACCTGAAAAAGTGCCAAGTGGAACAAGTGTCTTTTATTGCAAGACAGACGAGGAATTACAAAAGATCTGTGCAAACTTAGAAGCCATTCTCGATGGTATTGCACATGAAATTGATCAGGGACTTTTCATCATTGTAAAACATTGATTGCCAGTTTATTCTTTTACTGATAAAATAGTAAAGTTAGGGGGCTGTCCCATAAGGAAACAATACCTTAAGGGCCAGTCCTTCTTATGCATAGTCAATGCTGGACCTGAAAAGGCTTAAAAAGAGGAAATGTAAGAGAGGACAACTTCTTACAGAAAGGGTGAATAACGTGACAAAACCAGTAGTAGCAATCGTAGGGCGTCCGAACGTTGGGAAGTCCACGATCTTTAATAGAATTGTTGGAGAAAGAATATCAATAGTTGAAGACGTACCTGGTGTAACAAGAGACCGTATATATAGTTCTGCAGAGTGGCTTACGCATGAATTTAATATCATCGATACAGGCGGGATTGAACTGGGGAATGAACCTTTCCTGGATCAAATCAGACAGCAGGCTGAAATTGCGATAGATGAAGCAGACGTCATCGTATTTTTAACAAATGGTCGTGAAGGTGTAACGGCAGCGGATGAAATTGTAGCCAAGATCCTTTATCGATCCAAAAAACCGGTCGTTCTGGGGATAAATAAAATCGATAACCCGGAAATGAGAGAAATGATATATGATTTTTATTCGCTGGGATTTGGAGAGCCATATCCAATTTCAGGTTCACATGGACTTGGATTGGGAGATCTTCTAGACGAAGTTGTTAAGAACTTCAAGCATGAAGAAGAAGAGGACTATGCGGAAGATGTGATTAAATTTTCTTTGATCGGCCGTCCGAATGTAGGGAAATCTTCATTAGTCAACGCCTTATTGGGGGAAGACCGTGTCATTGTAAGTAATGTTGCGGGAACCACAAGGGATGCGATTGATTCTACCTATACGTATGATGGACAGGATTATGTCATCATTGACACGGCAGGTATGAGGAAAAAAGGGAAAGTGTATGAAACCACTGAAAAATATAGTGTGTTGAGAGCCCTCAGAGCCATTGAGCGTTCAGATGTCGTCCTTTCCGTCATTGACGGTGAAGAGGGCATCATTGAGCAGGATAAGAAGATTGCAGGATATGCCCACGATGCCGGCCGCGCTGTGGTGATTGTCGTGAATAAGTGGGATGCCGTGGATAAAGACGAGAAAACCATGAACAAATGGGAAAAAAATATCCGTGAACATTTTCAATTCCTTGACTATGCTCCTATCGTATTTCTTTCTGCAAAAACAAAGAAGCGTATCCATACACTGCTGCCGATCATTAATACGGCAAGTGAAAATCACGCCATGCGTGTTCAATCAAGCGTGTTGAACGAAGTGGTCATGGATGCGGTTGCAATGAATCCGACACCGACGGATAATGGTAAGAGACTCAGAATTTATTATGCGACACAAGTAGCTGTAAAGCCTCCTACATTCGTCGTGTTTGTAAATGATCCTGAATTGATGCACTTCTCTTACGAACGATTCTTGGAAAATAGAATTCGCGATGCATTTGGATTTGAAGGAACTCCTATTCGTATTATTGCCCGTGCTAGAAAATAATAAGGTGGGTGTAAAAAATGGAAAGTTCAAAAAACGTAACGGTAGTTGGAGCAGGCAGCTGGGGTACGGCTCTTGCGATGGTGCTTGCTGATAATGGAGTGGAAGTCAGGCTTTGGGGCCACAAGAAAGAACAAATCGATGAAATCAATTCTAAGCATACCAATCAAAAGTATTTGAAAGAGATCGAGCTCCCGGAAGCCATTATAGGGTATCACGACCTTGGTGAGTCTTTGGATGGCGTTGATACGATCATTCTGGCTGTCCCTACGAAAGCTATCCGCGGAGTCCTGGGACAAATCCAGGAGGTGCAGCGGGCACCCTTGACCGTTGTTCATGTGAGTAAGGGGATCGAACCCGATTCCCTCCTCAGGATTTCGGAATTGATCGAGGATGAGATGGCGCCTGAGAATTTACATACTGTAGTGGTATTGTCAGGGCCGAGTCATGCAGAAGAAGTGAGCTTAAGGCATCCTACTACTGTGACTGTGTCTTCAAAGGATATGAAGGCTGCTGAGGAAGTTCAGGACCTGTTCATGAACATGAATTTCCGTGTGTATACGAATCCTGATATTCTAGGAGTCGAAATTGGTGGAGCGTTGAAGAACATCATCGCCCTCGCTGCAGGTATCACTGACGGCCTGGGGTATGGAGATAATGCGAAAGCCGCTTTGATCACTCGCGGACTTGCAGAAATTGCGCGTCTCGGAACAAAAATGGGGGCCAATCCATTAACATTCTCGGGTCTGACCGGTATCGGCGATCTTATCGTTACGTGTACAAGTGTCCACTCAAGAAACTGGAGAGCCGGGAATATGCTCGGGAAGGGACATAACCTTGATGAGGTTCTGGACAACATGGGCATGGTCGTAGAAGGTGTGCGGACGACGAAAGCGGCACATCAGCTGGCAAAGAAGTTCGAAGTGAAAATGCCGATTACAGATGCACTATATGATGTCCTTTTCAATAAAGTGGAGGCTAAAGAAGCGGTTGACCATTTAATGGGCCGGGTGAAAACCAATGAAATGGAAGATCTGGTGAATATTCTTGGTGAGCGATTGAACTGATTTTGAAATGAAAGGGAAGACATCCACAGGGGATTTATGATAAAAGTAGAATAAATCCTCGGATTATGGGCATTCGAGGATGCGAACGCTGTTGCTGTTGCATACACTGTCTTGAATATATACAGCTACAGCTTTAGCTTTGCCTATGGATGGGTAGGTCTCCCTTATTAAGAGCTCCTTGAGTGTTTTGACGATCCTGTTTAAACACTCAAGGAGTTTTTTTTATATAGTGTTGAACCATAAGGTTTGTAGCAGATTCATGAACAACCATTCTTTTCTATTCTTTAGTAAAAATCTTATGATATAATACATTCGATAACAGGAGGGATGTACTTTGGATTCAATGATGAAGATGTGGATTTCATTTGCATCGATGGGGTTCATGTTTTTTGCCATATTAACGATCTATTTCAGCAGGTATAAGATCAAGCAGAAATTCCTGCGTTTTATTACAGCTTTCATGGCATACATATTGATGATCGCTGGTGGCCTCATGATGGTTTATATAGTATTCAGCGGACCCACCAATTAGGATCCGCCCGATTGAAAGGACGTTTTAGATTGAAGCGCATAAGTATAACAGCAATTCTTCTCATTTTAACGATGAGTATGCTTTCCGGTTGTTTGTATCCGGACGAAGAGTTGAGTCAGAATCAGATTCCTTATGAAACCCAGGTAAAGGCTGTACAAGATGCAGTAGACACCTATCAGAAAGATCAAGGCGGCTTGCTTCCGATCAAGACCAGGGATCAGGAGACTCCGATTTATCAGAAATATCCGATTGATTTCAGGAAATTATCACCACAGTACTTACCTGAAATCCCCGGGAATGCGTTTGAAAACGGCGGGATATTTCAATATGTCCTCGTAGATGTGGAAGAAGATCCGAAGGTTAAGATTTTCGATCTTCGAATGGCAGAACAAATCAGGGAATTGAAAATCAGGATTCAGGCTCAAGATTATCCTCCATTCAAGGAGGAAGTAGCAAACAATGTCTATACATTGAATTATAAGGAGCTTGGATATGATGGTGAAGTGTACGTAAACAGCCCCTTTTCAAATAAAAATCTTCCCCTTGTCATTAATGGGGATGGAGACATTTTTGTGGATTACTCCATAGACTTATTTGCAAAACTCAAAAACAATGATCATCCATTCAAAAATGGGGACGATATCAGAAATTTACTAGTGGAAGGCTCCTTTTTTGTACCTGCGTACTCATTACCTTACACGGTCAATGAAAATAACGAACCTGTCTTTATGACAAAATAGGCATAACCCTTTTCTTGCAAAATATATTGTAAGGGAAGGGTTATTATTTTTATGTCATCCTTTATAGGGTTTTTTCATCAAAACAAATGATCATAAATGCTTAAGACATAATAAATTTTTTACTTTTTATCATAAGGGGGGAAAAAAAGCATATTAATAGTCATAAGTCATTGGGACAACATCATAACTATAGAATGTGAGACACAGAATACACGGATGAAACATCCCTGGAATATAAGATGGGAGGGAATCTCTTGGAAAGAGTCGATCTATTTAAAGACATTGCCGAAAGAACAGGCGGAGATATCTATTTAGGTGTTGTAGGAGCAGTAAGAACAGGAAAATCAACATTCATCAAGAAGTTCATGGAACTTGTGGTCCTTCCTAACATCGCAAGTGAATCAGAGCGTGCAAGAGCGCAGGATGAGTTGCCTCAAAGTGCAGCAGGCAGGACCATCATGACGACTGAACCTAAATTTGTTCCGAATCAAGCCATCTCTGTTCACGTCGATGAAGGCCTCGAAGTGAATATTAGATTGGTAGATTGTGTAGGATATACGGTCCCTGGTGCCAAGGGATATGAGGATGAGAATGGACCTAGGATGATTAATACACCATGGTACGAAGAGCCTATTCCATTCCATGAAGCAGCTGAGATCGGCACGCGGAAAGTCATCCAGGAACACTCCACGATCGGTGTGGTTGTGACAACGGACGGCTCCATCGGAGAAATTGGCAGGGGAGACTACATTGAGGCAGAAGAAAGGGTCATAGAGGAACTGAAAGAAGTAGGTAAACCTTTTATCATGGTCATCAACTCAGCAAGACCTCATGCTCCTGAAACAGAAGATCTCAGAGTGAAACTTCAAGATAAATATGACATACCGGTCCTTGCCATGAGTGTAGAAAGTATGAGGGACTCGGATGTACTGAATGTCCTGAGAGAAGCGCTATTTGAATTCCCGGTTCTTGAGGTGAATGTCAACCTTCCAAGCTGGGTAATGGTACTGAAAGAAGAGCATTGGTTAAGACAGAACTATCAGGAAGCCGTGAAAGAAACAGTCAAGGATATTAAGCGTCTCCGTGATGTGGACCGTGTTGTCCATTACTTCAGTGAATTCGATCATATCGAGCGGGCGGGACTTGCCGGTATCGATATGGGTCAGGGGATTGCTGAAATTGACTTGTACGCTCCTGATGAACTGTATGATGAAGTCCTGAAGGAAATTGTAGGGGTTGAAATTCGAGGGAAAGATCATCTCCTGGAATTAATGCAGGATTTCGCCCATGCGAAAGCGGAGTATGATCAAATCTCCGACGCGTTAAGAATGGTTAAGCAGACAGGATACGGTATAGCAGCTCCTTCATTGAATGACATGAGCCTCGATGAACCGGAAATCATCAGGCAAGGTGCCAGATTCGGGGTCAGCTTGAAAGCCGTTGCTCCATCGATACACATGATTAAAGTGGATGTTCAGTCAAAGTTCGAACCAATCATCGGGACAGAAAAACAAAGCGAAGAACTGGTGCGCTACCTGATGCAGGATTTCGAAGATGATCCACTATCCATTTGGAATTCCGACATCTTCGGAAGAAGTTTGAGTTCCATCGTAAGAGAAGGAATACAGGCGAAATTATCCCTGATGCCTGAGAATGCAAGATATAAACTCAAAGATACGCTAGAAAGAATCATTAACGAAGGATCAGGTGGATTAATCGCCATCATATTATAAAATATCTTGACCTTCTTAGGAAGGTCTTTTTTTATGGTTGCTCCTTTGGGATCCTTTTTTGTATTTAGATTTGGATAAAGTTTGCAAGGCATATCGGTGTGGAATGTTCGGAATCATGTTGTATATTTATTAATTCAATTTCGGGACGAATCAGGATCCGTTACTCTTGATGAAACGTGGATCCCTTGATACATATAGGTTTGATGGGGAATCATCATAAGAAAATCTAGTCTTACCCCTATGCGTTTCTGATGGAAATATCGGTATCGATGTTTAACGGATTCCAAGGTTGGGAAGTTAGATAGAGTACATGAAGAAGAGAGGGTATCAGTTGCAGTCAATCGAAAGAAGTGATAGGTTGAATAGAGTGCAAGGATAAAGGGCTGACGGGTGATTCTATTACATTTATGTTTCAAATAAGAAAAGATTCCCATTATTTCTTGATTTGTTCTTGCTAAGGTTAATCTATTGTGATAATCTTTTAACAGAATTGTTGTTGAATCTTGATTCAGCAACGTTTTCAAGCGTTTTTTCTATACTTTATGTATAGAATTCGCTAAAGTTGTTTACTAATGATATTAAAGTAAATGAATCATGACTGAGACATTTCCTTGGGAGGAGGTGAATGGCATGAATAAGACAGAACTAATCAATGCTGTTGCAGAAGCTGCTGAGCTATCTAAGAAGGACGCTACTAAAGCGGTTGACGCTGTTTTCGATACAATTCAAAATTCACTTGCAAACGGTGATAAAGTACAATTAATCGGATTCGGTAACTTCGAAGTACGTGAGCGTGCAGCCCGTAAAGGTCGCAACCCACAAACAGGTGAAGAGATCGAAATCTCAGCTAGCAAAGTACCTGCTTTCAAACCAGGTAAAGCGCTTAAAGAAGCTGTAAAATAATTACATACTTTGAGCGTAACGAAAAGGTCGCATAATTATGCGGCCTTTTTTGTTTTCTCATTTATAGTATGAAATGTCCTTCTGAAAATTATGTATGAAGTTTTCTTCTTTTATCAATCGTTTTATATTATGATAAAACTTCTAAAGCACTAGTCTTTGATGACATTATAGGCTTGTGCTAATATTAACAATGTTACTATTTCTTTAAGTTATTTTAGGAGGACAACGTTATGGCACAAGTCAATCATGGCCAAATAGAAGAAGCAGTTCGATTAATTTTAGAAGCTATTGGAGAGAATCCTAATAGAGAAGGTTTATTAGATACGCCTAAGCGCGTGGCGAAAATGTACGCAGAAGTTTTCTCAGGGATTGATCATGACCCGAAAGAATACTTTGAAACCATATTCAGCGAAGAACACGAAGAGCTTGTGCTTGTGAAGGATATTCCATTTTACTCAATGTGTGAGCATCATCTCGTACCTTTTTACGGGAAAGCACATGTGGCTTATATTCCAAGAGATGGCCGCGTGGCCGGATTAAGTAAACTTGCGAGAGCGGTTGAGTCCGTAGCTAAACGCCCTCAGCTTCAAGAAAGAATCACGTCCACGGTGGCGGATACCATCATGGAAACCCTCCTGCCTCACGGTGCCATGGTGGTCGTTGAAGCGGAGCATATGTGTATGACGATGAGAGGTGTGAAGAAGCCGGGCTCAAGCACAGTGACGACAGCGGTAAGAGGTACGTTCAAAGAAGACGCTCAAGCACGTAGCGAAGTTCTTTCGTTTATAAAGAATTAGGAGTGACGACTGATGAATTCAAATGATTATATTGTCATTAAAGCGATTGAAGATGGTGTAAATGTAATCGGGCTTACAAGGGGAACCGACACCCGGTTCCATCATTCAGAGAAGTTGGATAAAGGTGAAGTCATGATTGCCCAATTCACAGATCACACATCTGCGATTAAAGTAAGAGGGAAAGCAACCATCGTCACCAGTTACGGCGAAGTTGAAAGTGATAATAAGAAATAATCATCTATTCTGCTATTGGCTGATAGAGAAGAAATATGGTGGGACGTACTAAGAAGTTTCGGCTTTGTGGTCGTCCCCTTTGTTATAATCAGCTTAACGGGGATACTTGAACTCCCTATTGTTAAAGATTTTATGGTATAATATCTATTGCTGAAATTTTTAGACTGATACATAGTAGAAATGGGGATTAAAGGGTATGAAATTCATTGATTGTAACCATCAAGCGAATATCATTCATCAATACATAGAAGAGCAGTTGCATCACTCTTATCTGAAAGAATACATCGATCAACCGTATATTGACCGGGACAGGATCTATTTTCTGCTCCTGCCTTTCGTTAGCGAAGGACGTGCGATCAGTAAAGAAGTTGTACAGTGGATTTCGACTGCCATGTTATTGCAGATAGCCCTTGATACCCATGAAAAGGTTACAATATCTGAGCGTGATCCGTTGAAGGAAAGGCAGCTGACGGTACTTGCAGGTGTTTACTTCAGCAGCCTTTATTATAAAATCCTTGCCGAAACGGATGATGTTGAACTCATCTCGAATTTAGCGAAAGCGATTAAAGAAATAAATGAGAGTAAAATTTCCATATATAAGGATGAACATAAGAACCTCGATGAACTCTTAAAGAAACTGAAGACAAGAGAATCGGCGATCATTTCCAACTTCTTTCGTTTCTTTGAAGATGATCAATGGATTGAGATTGCAGAAGATGCACTTCTCTACAAAAAGCTTGTACAGGAGAAAGTCAGTCTCAGGCATTCAGAGAATACGAGCTTCATCAACGCATTTTCCGCATTGTCTAATCACGCAGATCAAAAGGAATCGGCCCTACATGTAACAAAGGATGAGACTGGACATTTACTCACTCAAATCGATGAACTCATTGAACGGACGAAGAGAAGTGTGCAATCACAGTTAGAGACCATCGAGCCGGTCGCGCCCTATTTTAAGAAGCTTATTGTAGAGCTGTTACCTTATGTGGAACCTGAACCTATGACCAAACTATACGCGGAAGAAGGGTAAAACGACATGCAGCAGTCGAAAGAACAAAAAGTCCATGGAGTATTTGAAAAAATTTATTCCAACTATGATAAGATGAATTCGGTAATCAGTTTCCAACAGCATAAGAAGTGGAGAAAAGATACCATGAAGCATATGAATGTGAAGCCTGGTTCCAAAGCTCTTGACGTTTGCTGTGGAACCGCGGACTGGACATTGGCGATAGGTAAAGAAGTCGGTGATTCTGGCCAAGTGGTAGGTCTTGATTTCAGTCAGAATATGCTTTCAATCGGCCAAGAAAAAATTAAACATACGAACAATATCGAACTGATTCATGGGAACGCAATGGAGTTGCCTTTCGACGATAACACGTTCGATTATGTAACCATAGGTTTCGGTTTGCGAAATGTGCCTGACTATCTCCACGTTCTCAAGGAAATGAACAGGGTCTTGAAGCCAGGTGGAATGGCGGTTTGTCTTGAAACTTCTCAACCGACCATGTTTGGATTCAAACAGATGTATTATGCATATTTCCGTTTCGTAATGCCCCTGTTCGGAAAGATCTTTGCCAAGAGCTTTAACGAATATTCTTGGCTGCAGGAATCTGCAAGGGACTTCCCGGGTATGAAGGAGCTTGCTGAAATGTTCAGAAAAGCGGGCTTTAAGGATATACATGTGAAGCCATATAGTGGCGGGGTTGCCGCTATGCATTCCGGCATAAAGTAAGAAATTCGTAAATTAGGTGGATAAACTATGAAGCTAAACAGGATGTATTCGTTTCTGAAAACGGATATAGATGAAATAGAAAAGGAACTGGAAGTGGCGATTGAGTCAGAATCAGAGCTTCTGCAAGAGGCGTCCCTTCACCTGCTTCAAGCAGGTGGGAAGAGGATCCGGCCGGTGTTTGTCTTGCTGTCTGCAAAATTTGGACAATACGACATTAATATCGTGAAGAATGTGGCGGTAGCATTAGAACTGATGCATATGGCTTCCCTCGTGCATGACGATGTCATTGATGATGCAGAACTGAGAAGGGGAAAACCCACGATTAAAGCCCAATGGGATAATCGCATTGCAATGTATACAGGCGATTATATCTTTGCAAGGGCCCTTGAATATATGACCCATATAAAAGTCCCTGAAGCACATCAAATCCTATCACACACACTGGTGGAATTATGTAAGGGAGAAATCGCACAAATTGAAGATAAATACCGATTTGATCAGAATCTGAGAAATTATCTTCTGCGGATCAAAAGGAAGACCGCTTTGCTTATTGCTGTAAGTTGCCAGCTTGGTGCCATTTCGTCCGGTGCACCCGAGGAAATCCACCGACGTCTGTACCGCTTTGGTTACAATGTGGGAATGAGCTTTCAAATCACCGATGATATATTAGATCTCACCGCGAGTGAGGAAGAATTGGGGAAACCTGCAGGGAGTGACTTATGGCAGGGGAATATTACACTCCCCATCCTATATGCCATGGAAATCCCGGAAGTGAAAACCAAGATCGAAAAAGTAACTGAATACACTACGCCAGAAGAGATGAAAGAGATCATTTCTTCCATCCTCGCCACCGATGCTATTGAGCGATCCCATGATCTCAGCAGGATGTATCTGGATCGAGCCTTGAAAGATCTTGATCATCTTCCCTATAACCGGGTAAAGAAGACCCTTAAAAATATCGCAAACTTTATTGGCAAGAGAAAATATTAAGAAAATTTAAAATGGAAACGTTGCCAAAAACCCCAATCAGTGTTACTATTTTCGTGGGATGTCCTTATGGATTCCATACATACATATTTAGGAGTGGGGAAGATGGAAAAGACATTTTTAATGGTAAAGCCAGACGGCGTACAAAGAGGGTTAATCGGTGATATCGTATCACGTTTTGAAAAAAAGGGCTTTCAATTAGTCGGCGCTAAGCTTATGAGCATTTCAAACGAGCTTGCTGAAGAGCATTATGGCGAACACAAAGAAAGACCATTCTTTGGGGAATTGGTTGACTTCATTACATCCGGCCCTGTATTTGCAATGGTTTGGCAAGGTGAAAACGTCATCACGACCGCTCGTGGAATGATGGGGGCAACGAATCCTAAGGATGCTGCACTTGGTACAATCCGCGGTGATTTCGGTCTTACGGTTGGTAAGAATATTATCCACGGATCTGACTCTGCTGAAAGCGCTGTAAGGGAAATTGGCTTGTTCTTCAAAGAAGAAGAGCTAGTGGAGTATTCAAAGTTAATGAATGAGTGGGTATACTAATATTTTTACCCTGCCATTTTAGAAGCAAGTCGACTAATATCGGCTTGCTTTTTTCTATGGATCCGGGTTTAACTTTTCCTTAAAATGTTCGATATACATACTATAATAGCTTTAAACCCTTATACATAGCAGAGAGAGTGTGGATCCTTATGTCAAATGATTATAGTGAATTTATTCAAGGAATCAAGCGAAAGACGGGAATCGATCTATCCCTTTATAAAGAAGCTCAGATGAAGAGAAGATTAACCGCCCTTTTTGAAAAAAAGGGATATGGAAGTTTTCAGGAATTCTTTAGTGCATTGAATAGGGATAGCGAACAAATGGAAGAATTTTTGGATCGTATGACCATTAATGTTTCAGAGTTTTATCGTAACTATAAGCGTTGGGAAGTATTGGAGAATAAAATCCTGCCAAGGCTTTTGAAAGGGAATACATCATTTAAAGTGTGGAGCGCTGCATGTTCGACCGGTGAAGAACCCTACACGCTTTCCATGATACTGTCAAAGTATATCCCGCTTTCCAACGGATCCATCACCGCGACAGATATAGACAAAAATGCCCTTCAACGGGCCAAGAATGGGGTATACCCGGAAAGATCACTATCTGAGATTCCGCTAGAAATGAAAAAAAACTATTTTACCCAAGAAGGACCGCTGTTTAAACTGAAGGAGGAGGTGAAGAGAACTGTAACCTTTAAGCAGCAAAATCTTCTCTCTGATCCATTCGAAGGGAAATACGACTTGATCGTATGCAGAAATGTGCTGATATATTTCACAGAAGATGCTAAAAACCTCCTCTATAAAAAATTCAATGCCGCACTAAAACCTGGTGGTGTCCTCTTTGTCGGGAGTACAGAACAAATCTTCAACCCATCACAATACGGCTTTGAAACCGAAGATACATTCTTCTACAAAAAAATTTAAACCTTGACGATGTCAATCTGCATATCTTGAATAACTTCTTTCACCTTTGACAGCATAAAGAAGAGAATTCAATTACATTGCAGAATTTGCATCGTTTTTTTTATCTTTCTTTTTCTCTAAAAGGAACTATAATTTAATTCTGATAAAATGTAATGCATATCCAGTTGATTGGAGCACCTGGAGCAGAATTCAACCATCGCTCGCTTGTATAAGTTAGAAAAGAGTTTCTTTTAGGAAAATAGAATATTAGAAAATTTTTTAAACATAAGGACTAGGAATGAATATAAAATCTATGTTATATTGGTACATAATTCTTTAGCGAGTTGAAGGGGGAAAGTAAATGAGATACTTAACATCCGGAGAATCACATGGACCACAGTTAACAACGATCATTGAAGGGTTTCCAGCTGGAATGCCACTGGAAGCAGAAGACATAAATGAAAACCTGGCCAGGAGGCAAAAGGGCTATGGTCGTGGACGTAGAATGCAGATTGAAAAGGATCAAGCATCCATCGTTGGCGGGGTGAGGCACGGGTATACACTTGGATCGCCTTTAGGCCTGGTTGTAGAGAATAAAGACTGGACTCATTGGACGAAGGTGATGGGGATCGAACCTCTTGAAGAAGGTGGAGAAGAAGAGGTGAAAAGAAAGATCTCAAGACCAAGACCGGGACACGCGGATCTCGTCGGCGGTATGAAATACGGACATAGAGACTTGAGAAATGTTCTTGAACGCTCTTCTGCAAGGGAGACGACTGTAAGAGTGGCTGCAGGGGCTGTTGCCAAGAAATTATTGAAACTATTGGATATTGAAGTTGTCGGTCATGTTCTGGAAATCGGGGGAATCAAAGCTGAGAATCTGAATTATGATTCTGTTAATGAATTAAAGGAAATCACTGAAGGATCTCCTGTCCGCTGCCTGGATGAAGAGGCAGCCAAGAAAATGATGAACCTGATCGATGAAGCGAAGAAAAATGGAGATTCCATTGGGGGAGTTGTCGAAGTAATCGTAGAAGGGATGCCGGCCGGAGTAGGCAGCTATGTTCACTACGACCGTAAGCTCGATGCGAAAATCGCCATGGCTATCATGAGCATCAATGCTTTTAAAGGAGTCGAATTCGGGTTAGGGTTTGAAATGGCCAGAAAACCCGGAAGTGAAGTCCACGATGAAATATCATGGAGTGAAGATGAAGGTTACTTCCGAAAAACGAATCGGTTAGGCGGGTTTGAAGGCGGAATGACAACGGGTATGCCGATCTCTGTCAAAGGAGTCATGAAGCCGATCCCTACATTGTACAAGCCGTTACAAAGTGTGGATATCGAAACGAAAGAACCATTCAAGGCAAGCATTGAGAGATCGGACAGCTGCGCTGTACCGGCGGCAAGTGTGGTAGCGGAAGCTGTTGTCGCTTGGGAACTTGCTTCTGCACTTGTGGAACAATTCAACAGTGATCAGTTTGAGAGGCTTCGTCAAGATATTTCAAGACAACGTCAAGAGTCAAAGGAGTACTAATAAGATGAAACAGGTAACCATTCAAACTGCTTCTAAAACATATGAAGTGAAGATTGGAGTGGGGATGACGGATGAAATGGTTTCGTTTATTAAGGAGTCCTTTCCTGACGTATCGAAGATCTGGATCATTGCCGATGAAGAGGTATACAAGCTTCACGGAAGTTCCTTCAAAGAGGTGTTGGAACGGTCCTTCGACGTAACCACTTACCTGGCGCCAAAAGGGGAAAGGGCAAAAAGCTTTCATACATATGAAGAGGCGATTACCCATGGTCTCAAGCATCAAGTGGATCGTAAGTCTCTCGTTGTAGCTTTCGGTGGTGGTGCCATAGGGGATCTTGCAGGCTTCGTCGCATCTTCTTATATGAGGGGGATTCCTTTCATCGGCGTACCTACTACGATTCTCGCCCATGACAGTGCAGTCGGAGGGAAAGTGGCCATTAATCATCCCCTCGGAAAGAATATGGTAGGGCATTTTTATCAGCCGGAAGGTGTATTCTTTGATTTAAGATATTTCTCCAGTTTACCGAAAACCGAAGTGTTGTCCGGTTTTGCCGAAGTGATCAAGCATGCTTTTTTATCGGACCTACGGTTTTTAAACGAGATCATGTATTACTTCAAATCTGCTGAGGATCTCAATGAGGAATTCCTGACAGATTGCCTGGTGAGGGGCATTGAGGTCAAGGGTAAGATTGTATCCAAGGATGAAAGGGAGTCCAATATCCGTGCTTTCCTGAATTTCGGCCATACGTATGGTCATGCGGTGGAAAGTGCAAGCGGATATGGAAATCGGACCCATGGTGAATCGGTCATGATCGGGATGATTTTCGCTTTACATCTAAGTAAAAGGCACGCTGGTCTAGCGTTTGATTTGGATTCCTTCATCCACTGGGTCAAGTCACTTGGTTACAATTTAACGATTCCATCAAGCATGAGCTTTGACACATTATTCGAAGGGATGAAGCGTGATAAAAAATCCCTTAACGGCAAACCTTTTTTCGTACTATTGAAGAATATAGGTGAGCCTTTGATGGCAGATATCGAGGAAGAGGAATTAAGGCTTTCGGATGATTTCATTCGACGGTTGTAAATCCACCCGAAATGGATTGAAAATAGAGAGAAAAGGGAGAGTGGAAGAATGATCAGGGGAATTCGAGGGGCAACGACAGCGGATTATGATGAAGAAAAGGAAATTCTCCTTTCAACGGAAAGTCTCTTAAAGGAAATGATTTTACATAATGATATAAAGCCAGATGGAGTCGCGTCTGTTTTTATTTCTGCAACAAATGACATGACAAGCGTATTTCCGGCTAAAGCATTAAGAGGGTTTGAGGATTGGAAATATGTCCCTGTCATGTGCATGCAAGAGTTGGACGTACCCCACGGACTGCCTTTATGCATAAGGGTGATGATTCATTATAATACCTCGACACCTCAACGTGATGTCCAACATATTTATATGAAAAATGCAGTCAGTCTCCGTCCTGACTTGAAAAAGGATTAGCCGTCATAATGAAAACGACTGAAAGGAAGTTAAACATGAAGTGGAAATCCCAGATTCAAAATTTAAAAGCCTACCAGCCAGGAAAAACGATGGATGATGTGAAAGAGTTATTCAACCTTGAGAGAGTCGTGAAGCTTGCTTCGAATGAAAATCCATTTGGCTGCTCAAAGAACGTTGAAACGTTCCTGAAGACGAATGCACTTTCTCATGCTATCTATCCTGACGGCTATGCAAAAGAACTACGTCTTAAAGTGGCAGGACACTTATCTGTAGAACCTGGTCAGTTGCTGTTTGGGAACGGATCCGATGAAGTCATAGAAATCATTTCTAGGGCATTGTTGGGCGTAGGGAAAAGCACTGTGATGGCAACCCCTACATTTCCTCAATATAAGCACAATGCCATTGTAGAAGGAGCAGAAATCCGAGAGGTTCCACTGGATCCTTTTGGCAGGCATCAATTAGAAAAGATGCTTGAAGAGATTGATGACACCACTGCTGTCGTCTGGTTATGCTCTCCAAATAATCCAACGGGTGAATATATTCGTAACGGGGAACTCATTTCCTTTTTGGATGCTGTCCCTCCACATGTCCTCGTCGTTTTGGATGAGGCTTATTATGAGTACGTGGTGGCGGAGGATTATCATGATTCATTGGATTTATTGAACTCCTATCCTCAATTATTGATCACACGAACTTTTTCGAAAGCATATGGATTAGCTGGATTCAGAGTGGGATTCGGTATCGGGAGTGAAGAGGTTATAGGGAAACTCGAGCCGATCCGAGAACCTTTCAACAATAATACATTGGCACAAGGAGCGGCTTCAGCGGCCATCGAGGATCAGGTGTTTATTGATGAATGCAGGGATCACAACCGAAAAGGACTGGAGCAATATTACCGATTCTGTGAGGAAGAGGGGCTTCACTATGTACCATCACAGGCAAACTTCGTATTGATTGACTTCGGAGTGAGTGGGGACGAAGTGTTTCAATACTTGATGAGCAAGGGATACATCGTACGGTCAGGAGAAGCCCTGGGATTCCCTCATTCTGTAAGGGTGACGGTCGGATCCAATGAACAAAATGAAGAAGTCATAGATAAAATGAAGGAATTTCTTACCCTTCAGAAGCGTGTATGATAAAAGGTCGGGTGGGGATGAGCCCCATCCCGGCTTTTTTAATAGAATAATGGAGGGACAACGATGAATGGAACAGTGCTGATTATAGGCATGGGGTTGATTGGGGGCTCTCTTGCCCTCTGTATAAAAAAAGAACATCCAGATGCCAAGATTATTGGTCATGATGTAAATGACAAAGAAGTAAGGTTGGGTAGATCTTTAGGAATCATCGATGAAATGGCTCTATCCTTACAGCATGCTGCCGAGCAAGCGGATCTCATTATTCTCTCTACCCCTGTATTCCAGACAGAAACAATCATTGAGCAATTTGGAACGTTTTCTTTGAAAGAAAACGTATTGATTACAGATACAGGCAGTACAAAGGAACCGATCATGAAAAAATCGGTATTGCTGACCAGAAAGGGAATTCAATTTATCGGAGGACACCCGATGGCAGGTTCACATAAGAGTGGGGTGGCAGCTGCGAAAGAAATTTTATTCGAAAATGCCTTCTATATGCTCACTCCCGGTTCAGGTTCAAACGAGAATAACGTGAGCGAGCTTCAAGAATGGCTGAAAGGTACGCATGCTAAATTTTTGATTGTAGAGCCAGATGAACATGATGAATTGACGGGCATAATCAGTCACTTTCCACATATCATTGCGGCTTCCCTCGTTCATCGGGCGAAGGTTTCTTCCGCTTCTCATCCTTATTTGAGGAGGCTTGCAGCAGGAGGCTTTCGTGATATTACGCGGATTGCATCATCCAACCCAACAATGTGGAAAGATATCACCATGCAAAACAGAGAGGTCTTACTTTCCCTCCTTGCAGATTGGAAGCTTGAGATGGAGAAAGTTGCGTCTATAGTGGAAACGAATGACCCACAAAGAATATATGACTACTTTAATGATGCAAAGAGCTTCCGGGATGACCTCCCCATTTTGGAAAAAGGAGCCATTCCATCGTTCTACGATTTATTCGTGGATGTCCCTGATTATCCAGGGGTAATTTCAGAAGTGACTGGATATCTGGCACAGGAAAAAATAAGTTTAACGAATATCAGAATCATGGAAACGAGAGAAGATATATATGGAGTTTTGGTGATCAGCTTTCAAACATCGGCAGATAGGGAGCGGGCATTACACTGTTTGAAAAAGCAGACAAACTATGAATTATTCTTAGGATAGAGGGTGAAGAGGATGGTAACGATGAAAAAATTGTCCAATCCAAAATGTGGGTTAATAGGTGAGATTCAAGTACCGGGAGACAAATCAATTTCCCACCGATCCATCATGTTTGGATCAGTGGCAGAAGGGAAAACGGTCATACATAACTTTCTGATGGGAGAGGATTGTTTAAGTACCATTTCCTGCTTTCGTAAATTAGGTGTTGAAATTGAGATCATGGAAGAAGCGGTAATCGTCCATGGTAAGGGCTGGGACCACCTCGAAGAGCCTCTAGAAATTCTGGATGCGGGTAATTCGGGAACGACCACCCGTCTCATTATGGGGATTCTTGCAGGAAGGCCATTTCACTCCGTCCTGATAGGTGATTCCTCGATTGCCAAACGGCCAATGAAGAGGGTCACAGAGCCATTAAAGCTATTTGGAACACAAATTGACGGCCGTTCTGAAGCCAACTTCACTCCATTGTCCATCAGGGGAGGGAATTTGAAAGGGATTCATTACGCATTGCCCGTTGCCAGCGCACAGGTAAAATCAGCTCTCATACTTGCTGGCCTGCAGGCAGAAGGTGTGACAGAAATAATCGAGCCGGAGCAGACACGTAATCATACTGAAAACATGATTATTGAATTTGGGGGGAAGATCGAGAAACACGGAGATACGATTAAAGTCGAGGGAGGGCAAGTATTAAAGGGGACGAAAATCAGTGTCCCCGGAGATATTTCCTCCGCAGCCTTTTTTATGGTGGCCGCGGCCATTGTCCCTGATAGCAGCGTAAGACTTAAGAATGTCGGACTTAACGAAACGCGGATTGGGATTGTGGAAGTCATGAAAAAAATGGGAGCATCCATTGAAATCGAGGAGCACTCCAAGGAAGGGGAGCCGGTAGGGGATATTCTTGTTCAATATTCGGATCTTTCGGGAATTGAGATTGGAGGGGACTTGATACCGTCATTGATCGATGAAATTCCTATCATCGCCCTTTTGGCCACACAAGCAAAAGGAAAGACCGTCATAAAGGACGCAGAAGAATTAAAAGTGAAGGAAACCAACAGAATTGATGCTGTTGTGAAAGAACTCGGAAAGCTTGGGGCAAGTATACAAGGAACGGATGACGGGATGATCATTGAGGGTAAGACCCCATTGCATGGAGGAGAAGTCCATTCATGGGGAGATCACCGGATCGGGATGACTCTGGCCGTGGCTTCCCTCCTTACAGACTCAGACGTGTTACTGGAAGATGCGGAGGCAGTGAAGATATCGTATCCAAACTTTTTTGAGCATATCAATCAATTGTTGAGGAAATAATCCTTTCGTTTTCTATTTAGAGGTGGTTGGACAGATGTGCCATCCACCTCTTTCTTTTTATGTAATGCTCGCATGAAATCATCCAACCCATCATAGCTTGTCTATATAGGAGGGTGATGACGGATTGAGCACATATATCATTGAAAATGCGAATTGGCTTAAGGATACAAAACTTACTCAGACCTCTTTCTTGATTGAAGACGGAAGAGTTTCATCGATCAGGGATAGTTTCCGTTATTATCGATATATGAAAATGGATATTTCGCCATTCCTGATGACACCCGGACATGTCTTCTGTGATTTAGAAGTCCCTGGAGGAAGCGACGATTTTGCATCGATCAAGAACTATTATCTGAACGAATTGATTAATACAGGATGTACCACGGTTTTAACGGCTTTCTCAATAAAGTATGAGTATGAATTTTTGAAAGAATTAAAGAATAGGAAAGCCACCATGATAAACTGCCCCCTTGATTACACAATCGGTTTAAGAATATCCGATAATCTGATTACCCCTAATATTATCCGATCATGCAAACGTCATAGAGTTCCTGTCATCTGGATCGAAATGGATGATGCAGGGAAGTTTAAAGACATTCCCTGGGGGTGGATCAAAGGCTTACTATATGATTACCCTATTACTTTTGTCCCTTTTTTTACGACAAACATAGACATTAAAACCAAAATGAAGCATCTTAAAATATGGCAGCAATCGATGGAAAACGAGGGGATTCCGCATATTCCTCATGAAATTCCTCTAAAAGTTCCGCTGGAATTAAATATATTGAAAAAAATTGGTATATATCCCCTTAGAGGAAATTTTTTGGTTGGTGGAGAAATAAGTTATAACCTCTATATGAAACCAGGAGATACAGGTACTGAGCCATTATCATTTCATTATGATCAGCTTGTGCTAAAATGTACTATGAATAAGGGGAAATACCAATATGTAAATAGCAGGGGTCATTTTTATCCTGGTGCTGGCGAAGAATTGATCATTCAAACACCTGGATATTTTACATAAATGATCTCAAGTTTTTCTATAGAAAGGGATTGACCATGTCATACGCTGAACAAATGTTATCTTCTTTGGAAGAAGGGAATTTAGAAGAAGCAAAGAAACAATACAGTCAGGTGCTGAAGTTCGGGAGTCATGAAGAAAAATTCAGCCTGGCCGAAGAATTGCACCATTTAGGATTTTTGGAAGAGGCTAAGGAACTATACGAGAACCTGCTTCAGTATTATCCCGGTGAAGGAGAGCTTCTCGTTGAAATGGCTGAACTGCTGGTGGAAATGGACAAAGAAGAAGAAGCGATCGAGACGCTTGCAGAATTGGATGAGGAAGATCCCGTTTATCCAAGGGCGCTGCTTCTCTTGGCAGACTTATACCAGATGCAGGGGTTGTTTGAAGTGAGTGAACAAAAGCTGCTCCAAGCCAAGAAGCTATTACCCGAGGAGCCTGTCATCGATTTCGGTTTAGGTGAATTATATGCTGAAACAGGCAGATTCCTAGAAGCAATCAGACATTATCAGTCCCTTATCCAGAAGGGGACGACCGAGCTCGGGGGGACGAATGTTCATCAAAGATTGGCTGAAGCATATAGTGTGGGCGGGGCTTTTGAAGAAGCCTTAACACATTACGAAAAAGCACTTGATGACCATCTGGAAATCAATACATTGTTCGGTTATGCTTTTACGGCCTTTCAAGCAGGGTACTACGAAAAGGCCATTGAAAAATTTGTTTCCGTTAAGGAGCTGGATCCGGAATATCATTCAGTATATCTGTTATTAGCGAAATCATATGAACGTGAAGAAATGCTGCAAGAAAGCCTGGAAGTCGTACAAGAGGGAATAAAGCAGGATGAGTTCAACAAAGAGTTGAACCTGTTCGGTGGAAGGATTTCCTTGAAGCTTGGATTTGAAAAAGAAGCTGAAGCGTTCCTGCGGGAAGCGTTGGCTCTGGATCCCGGCTATGTGGAAGCAGCCCTTCTCATCAATAAATTATTCTTTACACAGGACCGGTTTGAGGATGTCATGGAAATAGCGCAGATGCTGACGGTCGAAGGGGAAGAAGAGCCTCAGATTTACTGGGACCTTGCTAAGGCATATGAAGGGCTTGAACAATATAAATATGCATTAAAACAATACCGTACTGCATATACTTATTTTAAGAATCATCAAGAGTTTTTACTAGAGTTCGGACAATTTCTAGTAGAAGAAGGACTCAGGGGTGAAGCAGTAGAAGTATATAAACACCTGATCAAAATGGATCCTTCAAATGACGAATGGCAGGACCTTATAGACAGATTACAAGAATGATCGACGGCTGTTTGGTTAAGGGATTATCGGGAGTGAACGTGTAAGATCGGTGAACGGGATTAAACTTTATGTCAAAAAGGAAAACGAACCTTATAAAAGGATTCTGCAGAGGAGGGAAAACCATGACCACCCCTGTTTCTGTCAACGAGAAGAAAGAATTTATCCGCTGGTTTTTAAACCGTTATCAATTGAAACGAAGAGAATGTGTATGGATTTTAAATTATCTGATGAGTCATGACCAATTAATGAAAAAAGTGCATTTTGTCGAAGAATCCCAATACTGCCCACGTGGACTGGTAATGTCCACCCATTGTGTAGAAGATGTCCCATTCCGCTTCTACAAAGAAAACATCATGACGACCGATGCAGAAAAGTCGTTTCATGATATCCGTTTGAATAAAGATGAAGATATTTACATTCAGTTGAACTTCAGTAAGGCAAATTCAAGTTACCAGTTTGCAGCCGTACTGGAAGAGAACCCGTTTATGCCGAAGTATCTGTTGATCAATGAAAAAGACAGAATGGTAGCGGAACAGTTCCTGAACGACAGCTTGCAGACATTCAGGAAAGATCGATTGTTGAAAGCAATCGATCAGGCATTGGACAGTGGGGACAAAAACGCCTTCAAGAAATTGACCAGAGAATTGAATAGCCTGACCTAAAAAGTCGAATGAAGGGAAGTGTCTCTCTTCATTCGATTTTTTTATGTTCTTTTTAGATAGGAAGATTAAGAATGGAGCATACTAGTATCGAGGCTCTTTTCGTGCACTTGACTGAGTGCCAATTCTGCCGGCCAGATATTCAATGTAAGCAGTACAATCATTCATCAGAACAAGTGAAAAGTGAAATCGCTTTAAAAGAAAGGATCTAAAATGATATGATGGGGAGTGAGAATGAAAAGAAGTGAGGGTTATTCATGAATTGGAACGTAAAAGATATTGAAGTATTTGAAGCTGAAAAGGCATACATAGATACGGCTGTCATTCCGGTGGTTCCCGTTGATTTCGGGAAGGATATAAGGGTCTCAGCAGCACAATCGGAATTTATCAATCTACTCACCCTGCACCTTGAAAGGCAGTTTAAGGGAAGGATGATGATGACGCCGTCATTTACGTACAGAATGTCATCTTTAACGGATAGCGAGATATCAAGGTTATCCCAATGGGCAGAGGAATTAGGCGATAGTGGAGTGAAGCATATCTTCTTTCTAACCTCAGACAGCGGGTGGAAAAAAGCCGAGGATCAACTCGGTGACCGATTGATATGGGTGCCATCCATCCCACTTGAGAATCTGGATGAACAGTATAAGCATTCCATCATGGAAGATCAGGTAAAACAATTGTTGAATGTAATTGTACAAAAATGGCAAAAAAATTCATAAAAACTTCACATTGTTTCCATCTTTTAGATTAGAGAGTTATTGACCTTGTATAGAGTTTAATATATCATAGTTATGTCCTAGTTTTATATTTGTGCGAAATATGTCCGACGGACTTACCTTACGATAGAGGGGGGAAAAGGATGAGCAAACATCGTGTATCTAGACGTCAATTCCTTAACTATACACTTACGGGTGTAGGCGGTTTCATGGCGGCGGGAATGTTAATGCCGATGGTTCGCTTTGCAGTGGATCCAGTATTGAAAACGGAAGCTGCGGGAGATTTTAGAGCGACTAAGCAAAAGGTTTCAGAATTAACGAATGAACCAGTACGTGTCGATTTCTCTTACGAGCAAAAAGATGCGTGGTACACATCAGAAGTGACACAAACCGCTTGGGTTTATAAAAACAAAGAAGGCAAAATCATTGCTCTTTCACCGGTTTGTAAGCACCTCGGTTGTACCGTTAACTGGAATGGGAATCCAGATCATAAAGAAATGTTCTATTGCCCATGTCATGGTGGAATGTACCACAAAAATGGTGAGAATGTACCCGGTACACCACCGACAGCACCGTTGGATTCATATCCAACAAAAGAAAAAGACGGTATTCTTTATCTTGGACAACCAGAACCAAATAAATTTGTTAAGTAAGGGGGCGTAATCTGTGCTGAACAAGATCTATGATTGGGTTGACGAGCGTTTGGACATTACGCCTTTGTGGCGCGATATTGCGGATCATGAAGTCCCTGAACATGTAAACCCTGCGCATCATTTTTCTGCGTTTGTTTACTGCTTCGGAGGTTTGACTTTCTTCGTAACCGTAATCCAAATTCTATCCGGAATGTTCTTAACGATGTACTACGTCCCGGATATTAAAAACGCTTGGGAATCTGTGTATTATTTACAAAATGAAGTGGCATTCGGACAAATTGTCCGTGGGATGCATCACTGGGGAGCTAGTTTGGTTATCGTAATGATGTTCTTACATACACTACGCGTCTTCTTCCAAGGTGCATACAAAAAACCTCGTGAATTGAACTGGGTTGTTGGGGTTCTTATTTTCTTCGTTATGTTAGGGCTTGGCTTCACCGGCTATTTACTGCCGTGGGATATGAAAGCGCTATTCGCGACGAAAGTAGGTCTTGAAATTGCAGGAGCGACTCCATTCATCGGAGATCAAGTGAAAATGTTATTAGCGGGTGATGCTCATATCGTTGGAGCACAGACTCTGACTCGATTCTTCGCTATTCACGTATTCTTCTTGCCTGCTGCTTTACTTGGATTGATGGGGGCTCACTTCCTGATGATCCGTAAGCAAGGTATTTCTGGACCACTATAAGTTATTTATTAACCTAATAAAAGGAGGGGGACACTATGCATCGAGGAAAAGGGATGAAGTTTGTAGGGGACTCCCGGGTTCCTGCAGACAGAAAGCCGAATATACCGAAAGACTATTCGGAGTTCCCTGGTAAAACAGAAGCTTTCTGGCCAAACTTCTTATTAAAAGAGTGGCTGGTAGGTGCTGTTTTCCTTATCGGTTACTTATGTTTAACGGTTGCTCATCCATCGCCGTTAGAGCGTATTGCCGATCCGACGGATACTGGATATATTCCATTACCTGACTGGTATTTCTTATTCTTATACCAATTACTTAAGTACACATATGCATCTGGACCTTATAATGTTATCGGAGCGTTCGTTATTCCTGGTATTGCCTTTGGAGCACTTTTACTTGCTCCTTTCATCGACAAAGGACCTGAACGCCGTCCAACAAAGCGTCCGTTTGCGGTAGGATTCATGTTATTGGCACTCGCGGCAACATACTTCCTGACTTGGGAATCAGTTGCGACTCATGACTGGGAAGCAGCGAAGGAACAAGGGAAGATCCGTGCTGAAGTGGATATCGATAAAGAATCTGAAGGATACAAAATCTTCGCTGACCAGAAGAACGGTTGTATCAACTGTCATGGTGAAAACCTGCAGGGTGGGGCTGGTCCTTCCTTAATCGGAACGGGTCTTGCACCTGAAGAAATTGCTAAGATCGCTAAAAACGGTAAACCGCCTGGCATGCCAGCTGGTTTATTTAAAGGGACAGACGAAGAGTTAAAGAAACTATCCGAGTTTATCTCTGGTTTAGAAGAATAATTGTTGAAAGGGCCGGCTTATGTTGGCCCTTTTTTTAACTTGAAAGTGGGGTGCCATTCATGCTCTGGATCATGACGATTTTAAGAAATAGACTGTTTTTATGGCTGTTGCTCATTGTTAATATACTCGGCACCATTTATGGATACATTTGGTATACTTCTCAACTGCGAAATACGCCTCCCCAATTTTTACTATTCGTACCTGATAGTCCGACAGCAAGTTTGTTTTTTTGCTTTGTCTTGATTGCATTTTTAATGAATAGAAATTGGCCGATTTTTGAAGTTCTCGCGATCATCACTCTGTTCAAATATGGAGTATGGGCAGTGGTCATGAATTTGTTGACCCTCTGGGTTTCGGGGGACTTGCCGTGGCAAGGATATATGCTGATGGCATCACATGGCGCTATGGCCGTGCAAGGTATCCTGTACTCTTCCTTTTACAGAGTAAAACTATGGCATATTGTCGTAGGTGCCGTATGGACAGTGCATAATGATATCATCGACTACGTATACATGCAGTTTCCTGTATACTCCAAACTGTATATGTATATTCAGAATATTGGGTACTTTACATTTTGGCTAAGTATCATGTCTGTTGCAATCGCATATTATTTCACCCAAAAAACGAATCGATTACATATCCACTATAAGTTGTCTTGATTTAGTGGTCTACTCTTGTCCTTCTTTTCATAAACTTTATTAGTAGTTTTAGGGGGGACAAGTATGAAATTCATCCAATTTTTTATCACAGCTTTCTTATTTCTCATTTTAGTGCCTCAACCATTAATTGCGGAAGAGTCAACGTCTCCGATGAACGAGCTCGATGATATTTCAGATCAGGCCTTACAGATGACAAAGGCCGGCCGATATGAAGAAGCAAAACATCTATTGGTGTATTTTTCAGATGAATTTGCATCTATGAGTGCCGAGCGGTCCTTTTCGATGGATGAGCTTAGAATTCTCACCATCTCACATAATCTAGCGGTGGAAAGTATCAATCAAACGTCACTTGACCAGGAACAGAAGGTGAACGCCGTTACAAAGTTTCGACTGGTGATGGATGCTTTAAACAGTCAGCATCAGCCGTTGTGGGTTGAAATGGAGGACCCGATCATGGAAGCTTTCAACGGGGTGAAGCTTGCTGCCGAAAAGGGAAATGCCGAGGACTATCAAATGACTTTGAATGTATTTTTATCCAAATATAACATCATTCAGCCAAGTATCAAATTAGACATCCCGGTTGAGCGGGCTCAAGTGTTGGATGCAAGGATTTCTTATTTGGACCACTATCGTCAGGATGTATTGGAATGGCAGGAAACAATGAGTGAACTGACAGCTCTGGAAACCGATCTTCAAAAGCTGTTTGAGAATATGACAGAGGATGAAGCGGATCCTTCCCTATGGTGGGTCATCATTTCCACAGGAAGTATCATTGTTTCTACATTATCTTATGTAGGTTGGAGAAAATATAAGGGGCAGAGTGAAGTGAAAAAGTCAGAACGGCAAAAAAATTGACAGCTTGCTTATGTCGCTATAAAATTTAGGTAATCTATACATCTGGAGGTTAATGCGATAATGGCAGGATTTTTAATTTACTTTTTACTGATTGCTCTTATTCCGATTGGGGCTCAGATGCGTGTAAAGAGTACGTTTAAGAAATATTCGAGAGTAGCTACCACTTCCGGTATGACAGGAAGGGAAATGGCGAGAAGAATTCTAGATGAAAACGGATTGCACAATGTGAAAGTAGTAGAAGGCAGAGGTTTTCTGAGTGATCACTATAACCCAATGACAAAAACGGTTGCGTTATCACCTGATAACTATCACGGTCATTCTGTAGCGGGAGCTGCTGTTGCAGCCCATGAAGTGGGTCACGCGATTCAGGATGCAGAGAGCTATGCATTCCTTCGCTTCCGTCATGCTCTCGTACCGGTTGCAAATATTGGGTCTAATATGTCCTGGATCTTTTTGATGATTGGTATTTTCACACAATTATCCGGAATGTTCCTTCTCGGTATCATCCTGATGGCTGCAGGGGTTGTGTTCCAGTTGATCACTCTTCCAGTTGAGTTTAATGCTTCTTCCCGGGCGATGAATCAAATCGTTTCACTTGGATTGATCCGTAACGAAGAGGAGCGCCATGCCAGAAAAGTTTTGAACGCAGCAGCCATGACGTATGTAGCTGCGGCGGCCGTTGCCATCATTGAATTGTTGAGACTTGTATTAATCTTCACAGGAATGAATGGTGACGATTAAGTTAAAAAAGCAGCCGTACTCTTTCTGAGTTCGGCTGCTTTTTTGTATCGGGAGACCCCTGTCTAGTCAAGGATGGGGTTTTTGTCGGAGTCAAGCGTGAACCCTTCCCCGAGTACGTCATGTACAACGGTGACTGACACAAAGGCGTGGGGGTCGACGCTTGTAATGATATTCTTTAGCCTTACAATTTCATTTTTTCCCACCACGCAGTAAAGTACTTCACGATCTTGCTTCGTAAATGATCCATGGCCGCGTAAAACGGTTACTCCACGATCCATTTTCTCATTTATGACACTGGCGATTTCTTCGTGGCTTTCGGAAATGATCATAGCGCCCCTTGCGGAATATGCCCCCTCCTGCATGAAGTCTATGACCCTTGCCGCAACGAATACAGCAACGAGTGTATACATCGCTTCTCTGTATTCCAAATACGTAATAAGAGAGACACCGATGACAACGGCATCAAACATGAACATCGTTTTCCCCATGCTCCATCCTATGTATTTGTGTGCGAGTCTCGCAATAATGTCGACCCCGCCTGTCGTACCACCATATCTGAATATAATGCCAAGGCCAATTCCGATGAATACCCCAGCAAACAAGGCAGCGAGAAACAAATCGCCTTCCAGGTCGATGGTCATTTGATATCGCTGGAAAATCCATAGGAACACCGACAATGCTACCGTTCCAATTACTGTGTAATAGAAGGCTTTCTTTCCGAGCAGCTTCCATCCCAGGAAGAATAGGGGTATATTTAAGGCAAGGTTGGAGTACGAAGGATCAATATCGAATAAGAAATAAAGAATAAGCGTTATTCCCGTAAATCCACCTTCTGCCAGTTTATTTTGAATATTAAAATGTACAAGACCAAAAGCGAATATAGCGGAACCCAATAAGATGAACAGAATATTTTTAACGCGCAGTCCCAACATCCGTGATTCCCTCCTTTTAATAGTATTATCTCGTTGACAGAGACATTATATAAGAAGAAAAACAAACTGGCAACGAAGACTTTCGAAATCAAACGTAATATTTGTCAAAAGGGAAGGATTTAGCTAACATGATAGGAGATAATGAAGGAGTGAAGCTTCTTATGGAAAAAGATAAATCGATGAATCAATTACAAACAGAAGTAGATCAATACATAAGTCAATTTAAAGAAGGGTATTTTAGTCCATTGGCCATGGTAGCACGACTCTCTGAGGAACTTGGTGAATTAGCGAGGGAAGTGAACCATTATCATGGAGAAAAACCAAAAAAAAGCTCCGAAGAAGAAAGTACGATAGAAGAAGAGCTCGGGGATCTATTATTTGTGGTGATCTGCTTGGCCAATTCATTGGATATCAGCCTTGAAGATGCGCACAATCGAGTGATGCACAAGTTCAATACAAGAGATAAAGATCGTTGGACAAGAATTGAAGGTGGGGATGAAGATGGATCAAATTAATGTCACGATTGCAGGACCAAGAGGGAGAATGGGGAAGGAAGCTGTTCAACTGGTGAAGGACACTGAACACTTTACACTCATCAGTGTGATTGATCACAAAATGGAAGTGGATCTGGATGTACCGGTGTTTAGAGATATTGAAACATGCTTCAAAGATCAAGTTCCCCATGTATTAATTGACTTAACGACACCGGAAGTAGGATATCATCATACAAAAACGGCACTGGAATATGGCGTGAGACCCGTTGTGGGCACAACAGGTTTTTCTGCAGAAGAATTGGAAGAACTGAAAGAACTGTCAGAATCAAAATCACTGGGATGTATCATTGCCCCCAACTTTGCCATTGGTGCCGTACTCATGATGAAGTTCTCCCAGATGGCTGCAAAATACTTCAATGATGTCGAAATTATCGAACTACATCATGATCAGAAACTTGATGCCCCATCGGGTACTGCTTTGAAAACGGCTGAGATGATCAAAGAAGTGAGGGAAACCAAGAATCAGGGCCATCCTGATGAGAAGGAGACGCATCCCGGTGCCAGGGGGGCGGATATAGATGGCATGCATATCCACAGTATTCGGCTTCCAGGACTCATAGCCCACCAACAGGTGATGTTAGGTGCAGAGGGACAGACTCTGACAATCCGGCATGATTCCTTCAACCGCGGAAGTTTTATGTCGGGTGTGAAGGTGTCTGTAGAGACGGTCATGAAACTCGATACATTGGTGTATGGCCTTGAAAATATTTTAGACTAAAGGGTGAGTGTTATGAATATTGCGCTAATTGCTCATGATAAGAAAAAAGATGATCTCATTCGATTTGTACTGGCATACAAGTCAATCATAGAAAAACATTCCCTTTTTGCCACTGGTACTACTGGAAAAAGGATCGGGGAAGAAACAGGGTTACCCATTCATCGGTTTCGTTCGGGTCCACTTGGTGGAGACCAGGAGATAGGTTCATATATCGCCAATAATAAAATGGATCTCATCCTATTCTTTCGGGATCCCCTGACAGCTCAGCCCCATGAACCGGATGTGTCGGCGTTGATCAGGTTGTGCGATGTATATGCCGTTCCTCTTGCCACCAATATGGGTACGGCTGAAGTCCTGGTTAGAGGTCTCGAAAAAGGAGATATAGAGTGGCGGAGTGTCGTAAGGGATAAGGAGGAATAATGTGAGTGAACAAATAGACATCCTGGCGTTCGGGGCTCATGCTGATGATGTAGAAATCGGCATGGGGGGGACGCTTGCGAAATATGCTTCTGAAGGAAAGAAGATTGTGATTTGCGATCTGACAAAGGCAGAGCTATCTTCGAATGGTTCGGTATCCCTGAGGGAAGGCGAAGCTTTGAAAGCGGCTGACATCCTCGGGGCATATGAAAGAGTGACACTGGATATACCGGACAGGGGAATATACATAACAGAAGAAAACATCGGGAAAGTCGTAGACGTAATCAGAACGTATCAACCGAAAGCAATCTTTGCTCCATATGATCAAGACCGGCATCCTGATCACGGGAATGCTTCACGACTTGTGAAAGAAGCATTTTTCTCTGCGGGAATCCGGAAGTTTCAACCTGGCATCCCTGCTCACAAGGCGGGCCACCTGTATTTTTACATGATCAACGGTTTTCACAAACCTCAATTTGTGGTTGATATTGAACCATATGTGCAAGCGAAGATTTCCAGTCTGGAAGCATATGGCAGCCAGTTCACTAAAGGGGCCGACGGAGTATCCACACCTTTGACAGATGGATACATCGAAGCGGTCGAAGCGAGGGAGAGAATGATGGGAAAAGAAGCGGGAATTCGCTATGCTGAAGGATTCTTTTCTTATAACACGCTCATCCTGCATCAAGATTTGTTAGGAGATTAATTGTATGAAGAAGTTGAAAATAGGAATAACCTGCTATCCTACAGTAGGTGGTTCCGGTGTCGTCGCAACGGAACTCGGTAAATTACTGGCTGAGAAAGGCCATGAAATACATTTTATTACCTCGAGCATCCCATTCAGATTGAACAAGATGTATCACAACATTTATTTTCATCAAGTAGAAGTAAGCCAGTATTCAGTCTTTCAATATCCCCCTTATGATTTAGCACTGGCGAATAAGATGGCAGAGATCACGGTACGTGAAAACCTGGACATCCTGCATGTGCATTATGCCATCCCCCATGCGGTATGTGCTATATTAGGGAAACAAATGTCAGGGAAGGATGTCAAAATCGTCACCACTTTGCACGGTACCGATATCACGGTACTTGGGTATGATCCGTCTTTGACCGGTGCCATTCGTTTTGGCATTGAGAAGTCGGATGTCGTGACGGCGGTTTCTTCAGCCCTTGTGAAACAAACCGACGATTTGATTCAACCTGATAAAGAAATACAAACGGTTTATAATTTTATTGATGAGAGGGTCTACAAAGAAGTAGATTCGCGTCATCTTAGAAGCGAATATGGAATCAAAGATCATGAAAAAGTCATCATCCATGTCTCGAACTTCCGTGGTGTAAAAAGGGTGACCGATGTGGTCGCCTCTTTCCACTTGATCCAAGAGGAAATCCCTGCCAAGCTTCTCCTTGTAGGGGACGGACCTGAAATGACGCTCATATGCAAACAGGTAAGAGAACTTGGATTAGAGGATCGGGTCCTCTTCCTTGGAAAGCAAGACAATCTGGAAGAACTCTACTCAATCAGTGATATCAAGCTTTTACTGTCAGAAAAAGAGAGTTTCGGCCTTGTTGCACTCGAGGCGATGGCTTGCGGTGTTCCGAGTATTGGTACAAATGTAGGTGGAATTCCTGAAGTCATCGAGGATGGGTACAATGGATTTATCTGTGAAATCGGCAACGTCAAACAGGTAGCAGCGAGATCGCTTCAATTGCTGAAAGATGATCAACTCCATAATACATTATCAATAAATGCTCTTCATACGGCCAGGACGAAATTCCACTCCAGCAAAATTGTTGAACAGTATGAAAGAATATACAGAGATCTTTTATGAGCAGACCAGTCTCCGTCATTAATACGATGACAATAAAGCAGGTGTTATAAATGTTACCAAGCATATTTCAACAAGCGGTACCCGTTCTCAGAAAACTAGAAGAGGCAGACTTCGAAGCCTACTTTGTTGGAGGCTCTGTGAGGGATTATTTCCTGGGCAGGACAATAAACGATGTAGATATAGCCACTTCTGCCTATCCTGATGAAGTGAAGAGGATTTTCCAAAAGACGTTTGACATCGGGATTGATCATGGAACGGTCCTCGTCATGGAAGAAGGCAGGGAGTATGAAATCACCACGTTTAGAACCGAATCTTCCTATACTGATTATAGAAGGCCGGACAAAGTGGAATTCATCCGTTCACTTGAAGGTGATTTAAAGCGTCGGGATTTTACCATGAATAGTATGGCCATGGATGGGGTTGGTCAAGTGGTAGATCCTTTTAATGGAAAAGAAGATATACATAATAAGTTGATTCGGACCGTGGGCTCACCCGCATCGAGATTTTCTGAGGATGCCTTGCGTATGATGAGGGCAGTCCGGTTCGTCAGTCAATTAGGGTTCACAGTCGAGCACTCAACATTAGATGCCCTTTGCGAGCACTCCGGTCTACTGGAACATATAGCAGTGGAAAGAAAGACGGCGGAGTTTGAAAAGATCCTGGGAGGTAAGTGGAAGGAAGAAGGATTGAAACTTCTAGTCCACACGAACCTTTATAGGGAGCTCCCCGGTTTAAGCAACTTTCATGCTGAGCTTCTGAAGTTAACCGAACTTCACCAATTGGATAGATTAGACCAACATCAGGCATGGTTACTTTTACTCTATTATATGGGAAATGAAGATCTTCAAGGTTTTTTGAAAACTTGGAGACTTCCTACTAAAACGATCCATTCCCGTTCTAAAGAATTAGCCATCCTAAAGGAGAGAAAGACAACCGGATGGACAAAGCATTTACTGTATCGTGCAGGGCTTGATGCCGCGCTTAATGTGGAAGCAGTATATGGGTGTTTGGACCCTTCAGGGAGTGTTTCATCAGAAGAATTAAAGAAGCAATTCAATCAGCTTGTGATCACATCCAGGCAGCAGCTCAACGTAACCGGTCATGATCTGATGGCATGGTCGGCAAAACAGGGAGGTCCCTGGATCAAAGAACGATTATCTGAAATTGAAAGGAATATTGTCAATGAAACAGTACCCAATGATAAAGAAGAGATAAGGAGGTGGCTCGAAACATGCAGTCGACTATAAGGAAAAAAGTCCTTCAAGCCCTATTTGAGTCAGATCAGGAATTTTTATCAGGGCAGGCTCTTGCGGATTTTGCAGGCTGTTCAAGAACAGCGATTTGGAAACATATTGAAGAGCTTCGTAAAGAAGGCTTTGTTCTGGAAGCTGTAAGAAAAAAAGGATATCGCATCATTGAAACCCCCGACGGTGTCACAGAAAGTAAAATCCGTCTTGGTCTAAAGACTCGTACGTTAGGGACCGTCATCCATTATGAAGAATCTGTCCCTAGTACTCAGCGGATCGCACATACCCTTGCAAGTGATGGGGCCGAAGAAGGAACTTTGGTTATTGCGGATGAACAGACAGCAGGAAGAGGCAGATTGATGAGGGAGTGGCACTCGTCAAAAGGAACTGGTATTTGGATGAGCCTGATATTAAAGCCTCTCCTCCCGCCTCAAAAGGCACCTCAATTCACACTAATCGCAGCCGTGGCTGTTGTCCAGGCAATCGAGGAAGTAACGGACCTTCATCCTCAAATCAAATGGCCGAATGATATACTCATAGATGGAAGGAAAGTAACAGGTATCCTGACGGAGCTCCAAGCCGAATCGGATAAAATCAATTCGATCATTATCGGTATCGGAATGAATGTCAATCAGACAAAGGAACACTTCCCTGATGAGATTCAAAGAATAGCAACGTCTCTTTCCATCGAACAGGGAAAAAGCCTATCAAGATCTGAACTGGTTCAAAGGCTTCTCGAACGTTTAGAGTCTTTGTACTCTCTATATATGAAAGAAGGGTTCACCCCCATCAAGCTTTTATGGGAGAGCTATGCCATCAGTATTGGGAAGAAAATCCGGGCAAGAACCATTAATGGAACCATTGAGGGCAAGGCGCTAGGAATTACGGAGGATGGAGTCCTTAAGATCGAGGATGCTGATGGAACCATCCATCAGATATACTCTGCCGATATTGAAGTAAATATATAATTTACAGCGGGATGGAGACAAAACCTGTACTTCCATCCCGCTGTTTTATGATATAATCTCATTGGGCAGTATCGTAAGAACTGCACCTGTAAAATGAAGCATGTTTAGAATACTATTTCTGCCTTGATCCATTATGGACTGGGACAGAGGGTCGAAACCATGATGTCAAACACTTAGGATCCTTCTGTCATTTTAACAGGAGGTTTTTTTATGTTTATAATGAAAGTGCTTTCATGAACGTTTCGTCACCTCTGACTGAAAAGAAGGAGGATAATATGAAACAAACTACAGATTTTCTTAAGATGAAGAATGAAAAAGAGAAGATTTCCATGGTCACCGCGTATGATTATCCAAGTGCCAAATTAGCAGAAGAAGCGGGAATCGATATCATTTTGGTCGGAGACAGCCTGGGGATGGTCGTTTTAGGTTATGAGTCTACAGTACCCGTGACGATCGATGATATGATTCATCACACCAAAGCTGTAAGAAGAGGGGCAACAAACACCTTCATCGTAACGGATATGCCGTTTATGACGTACCACTTAACGAGAGAAGAAACCCTGAAATCGGCTGCAGAGATTCTCCAGCGGGGAGGAGCACATGCCGTTAAGGTCGAAGGGGGAGCCCATGTTATCGATCGTATTCAAGACCTGACCGGTGCGGGAATTCCCGTGGTGGCTCATCTAGGATTGACTCCACAATCTGTAGGCGTTCTTGGAGGATATAAAGTACAAGGGAAAACGGCAGACACGGCACGGAAATTGATTGACGACAGCATAAAATGTGAACAGGCGGGTGCTTTTGCCCTCGTGCTCGAATGTGTACCGAAGCAAATCGCACAGGAGATATCGGAAGCGTTAACGATACCGACGATCGGAATCGGTGCCGGAGTTGAAACAGATGGTCAAGTGCTGGTCTTTCATGACCTTGTCACTTATGGGGTAAACCGTGTGCCCAAGTTTGTCAAACAATATGGAAATGCCTCTGAAGTCATTCATAACAGCTTAACAAGTTATATAGAAGAAGTGAAGGGTAAGAGCTTCCCGACTGATGGACATTCCTTTTCCATGCGGGATGAAGAACTTGATTCCCTGTATGGCGGGTTGAAAAAATGAACGTCATAACATCTATTGGTGATTTGAGACTGCATATAGATCATTTAAAGAATACTGGAACAACGATAGGATTCGTCCCTACCATGGGGTTTCTCCATGAGGGGCACTTGACTCTGGCAAAAGAAGCCAGGGTCAACAATGAAATCGTCGTGATGAGTATCTTTGTGAATCCACTTCAGTTTGGACCGAACGAAGATTTTGACCGCTACCCCCGGGATGTTGACAGAGACACAGAGTTAGCAAGGAAGGCTGGAGTCGATATCCTCTTCATTCCAGAAGCGGCTGACGTTTACAGGGGAAAACAGTCAGTGACAATGAGCGTGAAAGAGCGTGTTGATGTACTGTGCGGTCGGAAGCGGGAAGGTCATTTTGATGGGGTGGTTACCGTCCTGACAAAATTATTTCATCTCGTGCAGCCTACCAGAGCTTACTTCGGCCAGAAGGATGCCCAGCAAGTTGCGGTCGTAGAAGGACTGGTAAGTGAATATTTCTTTCCCGTGGAAATCGTAAGGGTCCCTACCGTTCGGGAAGAGGATGGGCTTGCCAAGAGCTCTAGAAATGTCTATTTATCTCCTAAAGAAAGAGTAGAAGCCCCTTTTCTCTATCGAAGTTTGAAAGCAGCAAGAAAGAGTATTGAAGATGGAGAGCGGAACCCATCTGTCATTACAAAGAAAATTTCAGATGATATTCAAGGTCGTACTTCAGGGACCATCGATTATGTGGAAGTGTATTCCTACCCGGAGCTTGAAGAACTGGAGCGACTGGAAGGTGACATCATCATAGCTTTGGCCGTCCAATTCCAACAGGCAAGGTTAATAGATAATATAATCATCAGTGTAGATTCGGAGGAGGATTTAAATGTTTAGAACGATGATGAGTGGAAAAATTCATAGAGCGACTGTAACGGAAGCCAATCTTGATTACGTGGGGAGCATTACCATCGATCAGGATATCTTGGATGCTGTCGGAATGATGGCTAACGAAAAGGTTCAGATCGTCAACAACAATAACGGTGCCCGCCTGGAGACCTATATCATACCAGGGGAAAGAGGAAGCGGCGTCATCTGTTTGAACGGAGCAGCTGCAAGACTCGTTCAAAAAGGTGATATCGTGATCATCATTTCGTATAAACTGATAGCTGAGGAAATGGTACATGACCATATCCCGAAAGTGGCCATCATGGGAGAAAATAACCGCGTGATTGATATGATCGGAACAGAACCTGAAGCGACAATATTATAAGAGATGGGCAAGTCTTCTAATTTTGGAATAGGAGACTTGCTTTTTTGTTTATGGTACACTTATTGAGAAAATCATAAGAGTAGGATCTAAATAAAGGCAGTGAATAACATGTACCCTTATAAATTGGTAGTCATCGACTTGGAAACAACAGGAAATTCTCCAAAAAAGGGAGAAAAAATCATTCAACTATCAGCGGTCATTATTGAAGGCGGTAAGATCATAGATCAATTCACGTCATTTGTATCACCTGGAAAACCCATTCCTGTGTTTATTGAGGAATTAACGGGGATCAACGATGAAATGGTGAAGGGTGCACCAGCCTTTCATGAAATAGCACCTAAAATTCTTGAGCTTTTGGATCATGGTGTCTTTGTGGCCCATAACGTTCAATTTGATCTTTCCTTTCTTCAGGCAGAATTGGAAGAAGCGGGATACAATCCATTTACGGGACCTGCCTTTGATACTGTGGAATTAGCAAAGGTGGCTTTGCCATCCGCGGACAGCTTTAAACTGACGGAGCTTTCCAATTCATTGGAGCTAAGTCATGTAAGACCTCACCAGGCTGACAGTGATGCTTTTGTGACAGCTGAAATTCTTCTATATTTTATCGAAGAACTTTCAAAGCTCCCATTGGTCACCCTTGAAAAGCTTTGCAAGCTATCGAAACACTTGAAGAGTGACCTTGATTTGTTGTTTGACAGCATTGTGATAGAGAAACAAAAACATATAGAGGATCTTTCTGATGAATTAGAGGTTTATCGTGGCCTGGCCCTGCG
The DNA here is from genome assembly GCF_033963925.1 of Rossellomorea sp. YZS02. NCBI lineage: Bacteria > Bacillati > Bacillota > Bacilli > Caryophanales > Bacillaceae > Rossellomorea > Rossellomorea sp. YZS02. The sequence continues at coordinate 88,533 of NZ_JAXBLY010000021.1, forward strand.
AAAGAAAAGCCATTTTGTGACATCCGATGAAGCTCGTCATTTTCATGAACCCGATATAGAGGAACATCTGGCACAACATGTACCTTTCTACGAAAAAAGAGAGCAGCAAATGGAAATGATTCATGAAATCACCCGTGCATTTCATGATTCGAAGCATATAGTCATCGAAGCTGGCACCGGGGTTGGGAAATCACTTGGTTACTTATGGCCCGCCGTCATGTTTGCCAAGAGTAACAAGGAAAAAGTGGTCATCAGTACATATACGATTCAATTACAAGAGCAATTACTTCATAAAGAAATTAAGTTATTGGAGAAAATCAGCCCAATTCCATTCAGGACCGTTCTCTTGAAGGGGAAGAATCATTACATCAACCTGTTCAAATTCGAGCAATCCCTCAGGGAAGATGAGTCACAGTACGATGTGGTCCTGACAAAGATGCAGATTCTGGTATGGCTGACACGGACTGAGTCCGGCGACATGGATGAACTGAACCTCACTTCAGGAGGGCAGTTGTTCTGGAATCGTCTAAAACATGATGGATGGCACCTGGCTCATACGAAAGATCCATGGGTCGGGAAGGATTTCTATCTTTCAGCGCGAAAGAACGCACAGGAAGCGGATATCATCATCACGAATCATTCTATGCTTCTGACGGATATGGTGAGGGAGAGCAGTATGCTGCCTGCATATGAGTATTTAGTGATTGATGAAGCTCATCATTTGGAAAAGTCAGCAAGACAACATCTGGGGATTATCATGGATTATCTCTCCATTAAGTTTAACACTTCCCAATTAGGGACACTGGACCACAAGCAATTGTTTTACCGTCTGGATCAGCTTCTCACCAGTCACTCGGTGGATTTGGGTACACATGCCTTTGAACTGGATGCGAAAATTGGACAGTTTTATATGGACTTGGAAGAAGCCATTTCTGTATTGACAAGTGTATTCTATAAGAAGGCAAAAAAGAGAACGGGGATACAAAAAATCCAGCTGCGCATTACCGATGAAATGAAAAAGAGCAGTTATTGGCAGCCGGTCGTCATGTCGATGGAACGTGTGATTTCAGGAATGAAGTACGTAGAAAGAGAGTTCCAACAGGCGTTGGATACCATCAAGGAAAAGAAAATCAAACTCCTTGATAAAGAAAAAGCCTTGATTGAAGAATTCTTCAGCTTTTTAGTGGATTGGACAGAATTGAGAACGAATTTTCAAACGGTGTTCTTGAATAAACTGAACAACCACGTTCTCTGGCTGGATGGGGACACAAGATCGTTGCCAAACAGTCTTTCTATTCAATCGCAGCCGATTACCGTCGACCAGGATCTCCAGAGTGAGATTTTCGCCAAAAAGAAAAGTGTGGTGCTGACATCTGCTACCCTGACCGTCAGTGGATCTTTCAATTATTTCTTGAATGAGATAGGTCTTATCGATAAGGGTGTAAAACAGCTTCAGCTTACCTCTCCTTTTGATTATAATGAGGTTTCCAGGCTTTTCATTCCAACGGATGTACCTGAAATCCAACAGGTTCAAAACGAAGAATACATTGAAGCCATTAGTTCCCATCTAATAGGGGTCGCACAAGCGACTAAGGGTCGAATGCTCATTTTATTCACTTCTTACGATATGTTAAGGAAAACGTATGAGCTCATGAAAGAAAGTGGCTTATTAGAAGAATATGTGTTGATGGCCCAGGGGATCACTTCAGGTAGCCGTACCCGCCTGACGAAAAACTTCCAACGCTTCGAAAAGGCGATTTTATTTGGGACGAGCAGTTTCTGGGAAGGGGTGGACATTCCAGGAGAGGACTTATCCTGTCTTGCCATGGTGAGACTTCCGTTTTCCCCGCCGGATGATCCTGTCAATCAGGCCAAATCGGACATCCTCAAAGCACAAGGGAAGAATCCCTTTTCCGCTCACTCTTTACCTGAAGCCATTATACGCTTTAAACAAGGGGTGGGAAGGTTGATAAGAAGGAGCAGTGATCGTGGTATCGTGATTGTATACGACCGTAGAGTGATGACAACAAGATATGGAAAAGCTTTTCTACAATCGATTCCTTCGATGGAAGTCAAAGAAGGAGACTTGGTTGACTTGGTGTCTTTGATCGATGATTGGCTCTGAATCCATTTAAACTTCAGTGATAAAATCTCTTCTTTAACACAACCTAAAGAGTAGATGTGAAACTGGAGGACTGTGAATGAGAGTGATTATATCAGTAATGCTGTCTTTTCTCCTGATCAATTCCAATGCTTATGGAGTGAAAGTCCCCAAGGTGAATTTACATGTGTCACATGAAGAGTATGCGATTAGTTTCCTCCCTGTTCAAAAAGGGGAGGTCGCAGTACTACATTTGCCTTCAGGGGATCATTATATGATCAATACGGGGAGTTTTCAGGAACGCAATCAACTTTATTATTACTTTAATCAAATTCATATAGACAACATTAAGGGCATAATCATCACTGAGAAAAGTGAAGTGGATGAAAGAATGATTGGTGAATTGGTGAAAAGGTTCAGGATAAAAGAAATTGTGGCAGGGAAATCCCTTGAATCGTATATTCCTCAACAATTTTCACCGATCGTTCATACCATTCAAGAGGACGACACCTACACTTTTTCTGATGAATTAGCCATGAGGGCAGTTCATGACGGAAATGAGAAAAGAGAAGGGCTGGACTTTTCCATCAGCTTTTTTCACCATCGTTTTCTCTGGCTGAGCTCACAATCTCCTCATTCTGAAGGGGTGCTGCTAATGAAACCCCTGAAAAATGTCAACATCGTTAAAATACCGGTCCATTCTAAATCAGAAGGCATGTCTCACCGTCTTCTGGAGCATGTTGATCCACAAACCGCCATTCTTTATCGCTCGAAAGAAAGACTTCTTAATGGTGATATGCTTGAGGCGATCAACGAAGCGTGGATTGATCTCTACTTAACGGGTCAACATGGATTGATTGCAGTGAAATTTAACAAAAGAAATTATGAGGTCCTCACATTTGATCAGGAAGATGGCGTGTTCAAGGATGAAGGGTAAATGCAAGGAGGCTGACAGTTCAGCCTTCTGCATTCGAAATCCCGATCGATTTTTGTGATAACCCCTACCATGGTGGCCCCTTATGTTGTTATAATATGTGTAGAGTTTTCTTTACTTGTAAGTAAGGCTGGAGATAAAAGGAGGAGCAACATGGAAAGTCGCATTGAAATTCTTTCCACCGTTCGTATTGAATATACGGATAACTTATATAAAGTGGTTGATACACTAAATAGAACGTTAAAAAAAGATGATTATATGTTTGGTTTAGCTTTAGATCCGGAAGATCAAAATCAAGCAGTTTTAACAATTTATCGTACATAAAGAGTGATTGTAATGAAAAAAGTGATAACCATTGTAGTAATATCATTCATCGTCATTGGAGTAGCTTCTTCAGTCCTGATATATCAAATATCCCGAAATCCACTCGATCAAGAGGCAGATATGGCCTTAAAACGGGTCAAAGACGAAACAGCTATTGTTAAAGTAGAGAACACAAGCTTCTATAATGGCTCTAAATCCTATGTGGTCGTAACCGGTGAAAATAACAAAAATGAAAAGCTGGTTGCATGGGTCCCTAAAAAGAAAGGGGATATAATTGAGAAAAAATGGGCTGATGGCATTACAAAAGATCAGGCGATCAATAAACTAAAAGATGAAAAGAAACCGAAAGAATTATTATCAGTCCGCTTAGGATACGAATCGGTCGGGCCCGTATGGGAAATGACCTACTTAGATCAACAAGAGAATCTAAACTATTATTATCTGCTGTTTTCTACCGGAGAGTGGTGGAGGAAAATTGAAAATTTATGATCAGGGGGAAAACGTCAATGAAATTCACATTAGCTGAAAGAGTCAGTGCATTAACACCATCAACGACATTAGCAATCACGGCTAAAGCGAAAGAGATGAAGGCACAGGGAATCGATGTCATCGGTTTGGGTGCGGGTGAACCAGACTTTAATACACCTGAACATATCATTCAGGCTGCATATGAGTCCATGACGGAAGGTCATACCAAATATACTCCATCAGGCGGAATGGCAAAATTGAAGGAAGCCATCATCCATAAATTCGAAACAGATCAAAAGCTGACTTATCAATCATCTGAAATTATTGTGACCAGTGGCGCGAAGCATGCCCTTTATACATTGTTTCAAGTCCTGTTAAACGATGGAGATGAAGTCATCATCCCTACTCCCTATTGGGTCAGCTACCCTGAACAAGTGAAGCTTGCCGGAGGGGTCCCGGTGATTGTGGAAGGGAAAGAAGAAAATGCCTACAAAATCACTCCACAACAGCTGAAAAAATCAATCACATCAAAAACAAAGGCCGTCATCCTCAACACACCAAGTAACCCTACAGGTATGCTATATTCCCGTGAGGAACTTAAGGATATCGGGAATGTTTGCTTAGAAGCGGGCATTATGATCGTGTCGGATGAAATTTATGAAAAGCTGGTTTATGGTGGAAACACACATACTTCCATTGCTGAATTGTCCCCGGAACTAAAAGAACAAACCATCGTGATTAACGGAGTATCTAAATCCCATTCCATGACGGGGTGGAGAATCGGCTATGCGGCAGGTAACGAAGGGGTCATCAAGGCCATGACCAATCTTGCCAGCCATTCTACATCAAATCCTACTACAATCTCACAATTTGGAGCTGTCGCTGCCTATTTAGGGGATCAGAAGCCGGTAGAGGATATGAGGAACTCTTTTGAAGAGCGACTGAACATTGTGTTTGATAAGCTGAACAATATTCCTGGATTTCATTGCTTGAAGCCTCAAGGTGCTTTCTATCTTTTCCCGAATGTATCGGAAGCCGCAAAGAAAACAGGCTTTAGCAATGTGGATGAATTCTCTAAAGCCCTTTTGGAAGAGGCAAAGGTAGCAGTCATCCCCGGATCAGGTTTCGGATCGGAAAACAATATCCGTCTGTCTTATGCCACAAGCCTTTCAGCCCTAGAGAAAGCAATCGAACGCATGCACGATTTTGTTGTCAGCAAAAGTAAATAAGTACAGGTTTGCAGACCGTATACCGGTCTGCATTTTCCTTAAAATCATCTCGTTTTACTCTATCTATTGCGACGGGATAACGGTAAATGTATAATAAAGAACGATACATAAGCGTCTTAGTTTTTTTGGAGGGAAAAAATCGTGAAAACTACTATATCTCAAGTAAGTAAGTTTGTTGGTGAAGAAGTAACCATCGGTGCATGGCTCGCCAACAAACGTTCCAGTGGAAAAATTGCCTTTCTCCAGCTTCGTGACGGAACAGGATTCATTCAAGGTGTCGTCGTCAAAAGTGAAGTGGAAGAAGAAATCTTTCAAAAAGCAAAATCATTAACACAAGAAACATCACTATATGTAACAGGAACGGTTTCTGAAGATTCCCGTTCACCGTTCGGATACGAGCTGCAGGTGAAAAGTGTTGAAGTCATCCATGAAGCTGTTGATTATCCGATCACACCAAAGGAGCATGGAACAGAATTCCTTATGGACCACCGCCACCTTTGGCTTCGTTCACGCAAGCAGCATGCAGTGATGAAAGTGCGTAATGAAATCATCCGCGCTACATACGAATTCTTCAATCAAGAAGGATTTGTAAAGGTGGATCCACCAATCCTAACTGGAAGTGCTCCTGAAGGAACGACTGAATTATTTGCCACGAAATATTTCGAGGAAGATGCGTATCTTTCCCAAAGTGGTCAGCTTTATATGGAAGCTGCAGCTATGGCATTGGGGAAGGTATTCTCATTCGGACCTACATTCAGGGCGGAGAAGTCGAAGACCCGTCGTCATCTGATCGAATTCTGGATGATCGAGCCTGAAATGGCATTCTACGATTTCAAGGATAACCTGGAAGTTCAGGAACAGTATGTGTCATATATCGTCCAATCAGTACTGGATAATTGTAAGCTTGAATTAGATCGTCTGGGAAGAGATACATCTAAGCTGGAGCAGATCAAAGCCCCATTCCCTCGCATCACATATGACGATGCACTGAAATTATTACATGAAAAAGGTTTTGATGATATCGAATGGGGTGATGACTTCGGTGCCCCTCATGAGACAGCCATCGCTGAAAGTTACGACAAGCCGGTATTCATCACCCATTATCCGACTTCTCTAAAGCCTTTCTATATGCAACCTGATCCGGATCGTGATGATGTAGTACTTTGTGCAGACTTAATCGCTCCTGAAGGGTATGGAGAGATCATTGGTGGTTCAGAGCGTATCCACGATGCAGAGTTGATGAAGCAGCGCATTGAAGAGCACGAGCTCGCTACAGACGCATACAAGTGGTACCTGGAGCTAAGAGAATATGGATCCGTTCCTCATTCCGGCTTCGGTCTTGGACTCGAAAGAACAGTAGCCTGGATCAGCGGAGTAGAACACGTAAGGGAAACCATCCCATTCCCGCGTCTATTGAACCGTTTATATCCATAATAAAATCAAAAGAGCTGGCGGAATTGCTAAAGCAATCCTCGCCGGTTCTTTTGATTATGATCTGGTTTTTTCCATCTTTCTTCTAATCCGTAACCATGTCCACATATATTGAATCATGATATACTAATGAATGAGGTGTACTGAATATGGATTATAAACGTTTAATGGTGTCCTGGATAGAAGAGGGGACACTGAACATTCCGCAATTATTATTATCAAATTACCATACACTGGGATTAAATGAATCAGAGTTTGTACTGCTTCTTCATATTTATGGTCATTTGGAAAAGGGAAACTATTTTCCGACCCCTGAAGAACTTTCCATGCCGATGAGTATTTCCAGCGAATTTTGTTCATCCCTTTTACGAAAGCTCATTCAACAGCAGTTTTTATCAATTGAAGAAGGATCATCTGCAGATGGCATTCTATTTGAGAAGTACTCCCTGAATCCCCTATGGGAAAAGTTGGCGGAATTCGTCATACAGGATTCAAAGATGAAACAAATGCAGCAATCAATGGAAGAAGAGGCAGACATCTATACAACATTCGAACAGGAATTTGGTCGTCCTCTATCTCCCTTGGAATGCGAAACACTTGCCATGTGGCTGGATCAGGATGATCATAATGCAATTATCATTAAAGCAGCTTTAAGGGAAGCGGTCATATCAGGAAAGTTGAACTTCCGATATATTGACCGGATTCTGTTTGAATGGAAGAAGAATGGCGTGAAAACCATTGAAGATGCACGAAGTCAAAGCCAGCGCTTCAGATCCCACCAGAAGCCGGCCGCTACCAATGAGTCTGCATCTTCCCCGAAACGGAAATCTGTTCCATTCTACAATTGGCTTGAGCAATAAAATGATCAAAGGGGACTGCACCTGTCTGTGTCAGTCCCTTTTTATTTGATACATATCATTCATTTTGAAGGAGGTAGTAGGTAACATGTTAAATAAAAAACAGATACAGATATGCCTTGATGAAATGAGGGAAATGTTCCCGGATGCTCACTGTGAACTACGTCATGACAACCCATTCGAGCTGGTCATTGCTGTCCTTCTTTCGGCACAGTGCACGGATGTCCTTGTCAATAAAGTCACCAGGCATTTATTTGAGAAATATAAACGGCCGGAAGACTATCTGTATGTCACGTTGGAAGAACTTCAACAAGACATACGCTCCATCGGTCTGTATCGAAACAAAGCAAAAAACATCCGAAAATTGTGTGAGATTCTCCTAACAGAGTATGGAGGAGAAGTACCGGAGAGTCATGAAGAGCTAGTGAAACTTCCCGGTGTCGGAAGGAAGACGGCGAACGTTGTGGTGTCTGTTGCCTTTGGAATCCCTGCTTTGGCCGTTGATACACATGTTGAAAGGGTGAGTAAAAGGCTTGGGATCTGCAGATGGAAAGACAGCGTCCTGGAGGTAGAAAAAACGCTGATGAAGAAAATTCCACGGGAAGAATGGTCCGAGACTCATCATCGCTTAATCTTTTTCGGCCGGTATCATTGTAAGGCGCAATCTCCTCAGTGCGAGGTTTGTCCATTGGTGGACCTGTGCAGGGAAGGTCAAAAAAGATTGAAGAAAAAGGGCGACATATGAGTGGTACTGTCTTCAACATCCCAAGAGAATTAAGCGATCCTTTTTTCTTTTCCGTTGACGATACATTAAAGATCGATGAATCGCAATTCGAACCTTGTAATCCTCTTTTCGCATTTGAGATTCTTTATTATAACGGCAGGAGTGAGGATGCTATGCCCTGGATGGTTCAAAGGGCATGGGTAAATGACTTGATCAAGGAATGGAAAAAAGAAGAGGAGCATATGAAGGCATTGTTTAAAGGACGGTCTAGAGATATTTCGGATTTGATGAGAAGAAGTATTGGTCGGTTTTATATACTTTTATATTGGAGCAATAAACAGCCGGTGAATTTAAACAATTGGGAGACTAGAGTTGAACGCTTTTCTTTAAAGCCTGTTAATGTAGTTGAACGGTTAACTTTCATTAGGGGTAATCCGGCACTCTATCATTCATATATTCAGCTGGTTCAGCTTTTTGAGGAACAGCATAAACAATATGCCAAGTACCTGGCGTTAAATCAATCAGCAAAAAAATAAGGCAACGGGAGAATTCTCCCGTTGCCTTATTTTTATTCTTATCTTCCTGGCTCTTATTGAGTGGCTGGTGTCCCAGTACCATCACCGGTGCCGGTTCCAGTACCTTCACCAGATCCTGTGCCGCCGGTACCATCGCCGGTGCCATCACCGGTGCCGGTATCTCCGCCTGTTCCACCGTCACCGGTTCCGTCTCCTTCAGGCGGTGTGGTGGTACCATCATCTCCACCGGTATTTCCACCATCGTTACCCGAATTGCCTCCGTTACCGTTACCGTTGCCTTGACCATTGCCATTGCCATTGCCCTGGTCGTTACCATTACCTTGATCGTTATCATTGTTTCCTTCATTATCTTCTTCCGTATTTCCTTCTTCCTTTTCATCCGATTTTACGTCTACGTTCACGGATGCGGGGTTACTTCGTTGGTCACCAGAAATGGCTACTACTTCGAAGCTGAAGGTACCTTCGGATTGAATATTTTCGACATTTAATCCTTTTTTATCTGTAGTGGTCAGGACTTGTTTCCCTTCACCATTGATGGATACGGAAACTTCGAACTGTACGTCTTTTTCTTTACCGTAATCCCATGAAAGGGTGATGGTCTTATCCTTTTTATTGAATTTGCCTTTCAGTTTGGAAGGTGCATCAATCTTATCGAACTCTTTGGAAACCTTGGAAGGTTCCGTGCCTTTGACAAATAACTCTGTGATGATTCTGTCATCCGGCGTATATTCACTTGGCAGTCTTGCAGGGTCGCTTCCGATTTCCACCTTCGATTCAACGACGCTGTCAGGTTTTTTGAAATCAGGTGTATCGACACCATCGTGCACGTAGCTCATCAGATCGCTGACGATATATTGTGCGACATGACGATCGCTCGGTGAAAGCGGGATGGATTGTGTCTTGTATCCTGTCCAAACGGCTGCCGTATAATTGGTCGTGTATCCTACAAACCATGAATCAGGTGCATCGGTTTTAGCAATACCATATTTATCCCGTTCTTTTTGAGAATAATTCGTTGTACCTGATTTCCCTGCCATCGGTAATCCAGGAACTTTAGCAAATTTACCAGTTCCCTGCGGGTGATCGATGACGCTTTTCAGCATGTCGGAAATCATGTAGGCCGTGTATCCCTTCATGGCAGGCTTAGGCTTATTGTCATTCTTGATTTCAGTTTCACCATCGCGCAGAACGACTTTCGTTACAGTGTGAGGCTTATTATAAACCCCTTCGTTACCGAAAGCGGCATAGGCACCGGCCATTTGAACAGAGTTCACACCAGGTGAAACACCGCCGATTGATGCAGATTCATAATAATGATCAAACTTCAGTCCAAGTCCGTTGACGAAGTCTGCGGCTTTCTCAGCTCCAACTGCCTGGAACGCTTTCAGTGCCGTGATATTTCGGGAATCCCATAATCCTTCACGGATGGTGATCGGCCCTTTGAATCGTCCATCATAGTTATTGATTTCAGTGCCGTTTGAATATTCATACGGTTCGTCTTTTAAAATATGATACGTGGACCACTGTAAATGTTCAATGGCAGGAGCATAATCAAGCAAAGGCTTGATGGTTGATCCCGGCTGACGCTTGGAGTCGATGGCGAAATTGAATCCACGCTTCACATTTGGATCCTGCTCGCGTCCTCCACCGATCGCCCGTATTTCCCCTGTCTTCGTATCAAGGAGTGTGACCCCGGCCTGCATCGGTTCTTCAGCAGCATCAGGGTAGCTGAAGCTGGTGTTTTCACCGGCAAGGATCTCTTCCAAACGTTTTTGGGCATTCGGGTCGACCGTCGTATAAACTTTTAATCCATCAGAATATAGGTTATAGTCTCCCATTTTCTTCACTTCATCAATGACCGCATCCACGAAAGCAGGATACTTATCCTGCTTTTTCTTTTCTAAATCTTCTGCAGATACCAATCCTTTCGTGATGGGAATCGCTTGTGCTTCTTCTTTTTGTTTTTCTGTGATTTTACCGTGCTGAGCCATTAAAGAAAGGACAATATTACGTCTCTTTTCTGCCTTTTCAGGAAAATCGAATGGATTATAATTATTTGGACTTTGTGGAAGTCCAGCAATTAAAGCCGCTTCATTCAGTTTGATATCTTTGATGTCTTTCCCATAGTAATAATCGGCTGCTGTTGCCATACCGTTAATGCCATCAGACATGTAAACTTTGTTGAAATACATTTCAAAGATTTCTTCCTTGGTATATTCCTGCTCGAGCTTTAGGGCAAGCCACGCTTCCTGGGCTTTCCTCTTGAGGGTCTTTTCCGGGCTCAGGAAAGATCCCTTGATGACCTGCTGTGTTATGGTCGAAGCACCTTCGGAACCAAAACCACCGGTCACATTGGCAATGACGGCCCCGCCTAAACGGATTAAATCAAGCCCATTATGCTTGTAGAAACGGTTATCTTCTGTTGCAATGACCGCGTCCTGCATCACCTGAGGGATATCCTCGAAGTTTGCATACTCCCGGTTTTCTTCCCCTACAGAGGTGATCAGGTCTCCGTTCATATCATAAATTTCAGATGCAATCGGATCTTTCAGTAATTTTTCATCAAGCTTAGGGGCACTTGATGCGTAATAGGCGAATAGCCCTGCACCTGCAAGCATCCCGACGATCCCGATAATAAATAATGATATAATGACGCGCTTAACCAAAGAGCCTTTTTTCTTGCCCTTAGTGGATTTTGACTTCTGTTGGGCCAGGCGTTTTTCTTCCCTTGACTTATATTGACCAGCCATATTGTTTCCTCACTTTCAATCTTCTGTGTTTTTAGTATTGTCTAAGATTAAAAATATACTACTCATAATGAGATAAAATATAGATTAACTCATTTTTCTTAAACTAAAAATATAACTGATGGACTATTTTTAAATAATCGACCCTTGGATGGAGCCCCAACGGGATGGAGAAACCAGTCTCTTCCATTTCTTCCCGCTTGATTGATTTTCTTCCGCCACCTGCCATGCGGTCCCAATAAATCCGCAATGCTTCATAAGGGAGGAGGAACACTTCTTCTGATAATGAAAACCTTATGAGTACGAAGGTAATGCCTTCCTGCTTATGGACGTTCTCCATGTGATGGATCTGGTGCTCATGGAAATTTTTTAGAGGGAAGGATGTCTTATTTTTCGTTTCCTTCGCTTCAAAATCAATATACCTGCCTTTGTAGACCCCGTTGAAGTCTGTCGTTGAAGGCTGCTTGAAATACGCTTCCTTAATGACCGCGGCACTCCTTGATGGGTAGTGAACATCGACAATCTGGACAGGGGTCGGTTTCTTGTGAATGACCGCTTTCTGAAACGTCAGATAATATTGGTTCGTTTCATTGATATCTTCTTCCAGTGTCATACCTCTGTTGCTATAAGATATTTGTTTCGGTTTTACTTTAGTTTTTTTTGAGGGTAATGTCGCTTCCACATATTTCTTTCCATTCGGATAATGGAATTTCATGGTAATTCACCTCGCAGACTAATCTATATCATAACAGAAACCACTCCATTTTGTGTGAATAATTGTTTACAAATCTCCTCATTCTAGGACTAGAGGAGAAAGGGGGATAAAAGGATGAAAAAATTCGGCAATACTTATCGCTTTTTACCCTATATACCTGAACATAAACGTAAAAATGAATGGATTGATGATGTAACTCATCTTGTGAATACATACAATAAGGATAATATAACGCGCACGAATGCTTATCAAACATTCTTTCACCTGCACCCTGAGGTAAAGTGGTCATTCCTCGCTTCTATGGTATCACGGAATGCAGGATGGAATATGACTGACCTAAAGGGGGATACATTCCCTAAGATTTTATGTAATGATACATGCAATCTCCTTTTTCGGACTTATGAAAGGGCGAATTGGAGTATTTTTCAGGATGCCTTTCCGCAACTCCTTCTCTATCATTATTCGACGATATATAAGAAGAAAATGTTTCACTTATCCGGGGACTTTCATGTTTCGAAGTTTATGGAAGAGGAATGGAACATATTTTGGGAAGAGGGAGATGAGAAACGTTTGGTTCAGTCCCTCATCATTAATGAGCAGCACCTCATACAGGGGCCGGTCATCGAACAAGATCCCTACAGGGGAAAGGTGTTCAGTACAGCTCTCTTCTTTATGGAGGATCACTTGCATTTCAGTTCCGTCCTATTCCCTACTTTACAAGGAGAGCTTTATGGGGCAAGCGTACATGGTTTTCGTAAGGTAGATAATAGAATCAAGCTTGGTAACCTTCTATTCGAAATCTTATTTCACCCTGACTATCATCGTGATTTCCTTGAGTTTGCAGAAAGAGTTGAGCACACTGGATCCAGGGCGGATTATGAGACATTCTGTCAGTATGTCCATGGGACGGATACACCCAATCTACAACAAGCCTATAATGTGATTTCCCATGATTGGAAGGAACGGGATGATTGGTCAATGAACACAGAAATCAAAGATGATTGGTACAATCATCAGTCGCTTCCAAGTGATATCATTTTGACAGACTGGTTTGTGAATAAGCAGAGACAGCTGAGGAATTTAGCTGCTGTAAAAGGAGCTTTCAAATGGATTTGGCCCTGGGGAAAGGAAAAAAAGAGGAGGGCATAGTGACATACAGTTTGAAGTCCTTTTTCTAGTTGACGTTATATAAAAAAGTAGAACTCGCCGCTTTGTGAAATGGCGAGTTTCGTCAATTAGGGATATAGAATCTATTTGATTAAATGTGGTACGGTTGAGCTTAAACTTTTATATAAGAAGTCTTGCCCTTTGATAAGCGGAAATTTTCCTGTTATTTTCAATCTGGAACCTGTTTTGGGCATAAATAAGCGGAGATTTTCCGCTTACATACAGAAAGATCACCCATTTTTTTATTATTTGAAGTCAAGTCCTTAATATTGTGTAAATTCCTTACTTGTCTTTTTCAACTATTAATCAGCTATAGCTATTCAATTCAACATTTTTTTGCGAAACTTCCATGAAGTAATT
>NZ_JAXBLY010000022.1:0-98603 GCF_033963925.1 Rossellomorea sp. YZS02
AGAAGAATTTACGCAAGAAAATTAAAAAAGGTGAATTTGAGCACGCTCAAATTCACCTTTTTTTCTATTAGAGACTAGTTTTGTCCCAGCCTCTTTTACTTATTCTTTTATGATTTTCACTTTCACATCTCTGACTCCATATTGAAGTGCATCTTTTTCTTTCTCCATATAGATATCGATGCGGTTACCTTTAATGGCCCCACCTGTATCTTCCGCCCGTGCATAACCATATCCTTCAATATAAACCTTTGATCCCAACGGTATGACGCTTGGGTCGACCGCAATGACTCTGGCATCAGGGTTCTTGATTAAATCTACGCCTGTCTTGGTAATACCGATACAACCTTCACAATGGGCCGTATATGCAGTTGCTGTGATGTTTAGTTCTTTGACAACTTTATCGTCCGTATTATTTGTTGTCTTCGCTGCTTTCACTGCTTGTACGCCTTCTGCTTCATCACTTGCAGAATATCCTTCTTCTAACAATTGTTTGCGGGTTCCAACCTCATCGATTGAAACATGATATCGATTAGCGATTTCCCAAAGAATATCGCCTTCTTCTATATTATGATAATCATTGATAGCAGTCTCATCGCTCTCTGCTGATGCAGATGCAAGTCCGATTGAAAGAAAAACAGTGAAGGAAAAAATGGAAAATAATACTTTTTTCATCTTGTTAAATTCCTCCTTTTGTGATTGGTTAAGAAACCAACAGTTGAAATAGTAACATAGACTTACCTCAGGTACATAACAAACTGTTTATAAACCAATAACAATTAGATGACAGACGTCTAATATTTCCGTTATTCTGGTAATTAGGATTCATATGATGACATGTATTTCTTCTAAAGGAGAATATTGTTGACAGTGAACCCTAGTTTAATGGTTGGTGGAGGAAAAAAATGAAAGCAAATAAAAAAACCACCGAGGTTTTATCCTCAGTGGTTAATGCTTTTCTATTATTTCGTTTCAAGAATTTTTACATTAACTGTTTTTCTACCAAAATCAACTGCTTGATCTTTTGAAGGAAGGAAAACGTCAATACGGTTTCCTTTGATTGCTCCACCTGTATCTTCTGCAGTCGCGTAGCCATATCCTTCTACATATACTTTTGATCCCAGTGGAATGACATTCGGATCCACTGCAATGACTTTGGCATCAGGATTTTCTTTTAAATTCACGCCAGTTGCTGTAGTACCTGAGCATCCATCACAATTCGCCGTATATGCGGTAGCTTCTACAGTAATTTCCTTCACAGCTTGTTCTTCAGCTGCAGGTGCTGCCTGTGCTGGCTCCGCTTTCTCTGTTTCTGCTGCAGGCGCTTCAGCTTCTGGAGCTACTTCTGCTTTTTGTTCTGGAGCAGGCGCTGAGGCTGTCTCAGAAGTATGTGCAGCAGCTGAAGATGTTTTATCGTCTAAGTTGATGACTAATTCCTGTCCAGGGACAATAAGGTCACTTTCAAGTGCGTTCCAGCCAATGAGGCTATCCACAGAGATTCCATATAGAGAAGAGATTCCCCAGAGTGTATCACCTTTTTTAACCGTATAGTATTCTTTTGAAGAAACCTGGAGTTCCTGATCAGGATAGATTACGGATGAACCTAAATTGTTCCATGTCATTAGCTGATCAACTGATGTTCCATACTCTTGGGCCAGTCCCCAAAGTGTGTCGCCTTTTTTTACTTCTATGTTTTGTGCTGAAGCGCTAGCTCCACCAGACACTGCAAGTGTTGTAAATGCAGCCACAGAAATAATCGATTTTTTTAGTTTCATTGAAAAATTCCTCCTTATGTAGCTAGCGGTTTATTTATTTTTGCTAACAGGGAAAATACTAACATAGTAAAATCTCATTTCAATAACAGGAACTTTAACATCGTGCGTCAAGAATATTTCACTATTGTAATAGAAAACGTTTTCCTGTATAAACTATCATATAGAGGAATACCTTGGAAAAAATAAAGGAAAATGATTGTTGTAAAGGGTTTATATGGAATATTTGAGTGTTTTGTATCCCTATGATTTTCAACAATGAAATAAACGCTGTAAGGACAAAAAATTCGCTGATCGTGTCGATTTATTCTTAACAAGCCGATTTGTTCCATCTATACTATAGAAAGAAGTTTGATTTGTATTGGAGGAAGAGTGAATTGGATAAACCAGAAGAAGTGGTGGTACTTTATAAAGATGATCCCGACGAGCATAGTGGCCGTTGCGAATGTGGAAACAATATATTCAAATCTCGGGTGCTTGATGGTAAGTTTTATCGAAAGTGCCAAGAGTGCGGAAAAACGAAAATTGTATAATAATATGGAAGGGACACCGATTGATTTACGGTGTCCCTTTTGTTTTCTATTTGTTCATTTTCTGAATGATGGTGGACGCGAATTGAACCAAGTCGTCCGTTGTAAGATTGATTTTCCTAATGGCTTCTACTATATGATTTAACTCCGTCTGGTTTCGTTTGAACATCTCCATATAGTTCTCCATTTCCATTTGAACCGTCATGATCCCGCTTTGGACATTCCCGATTTCCCTGCGTGAGTTCTCTGTAAGGTCAGTCATATTACTTACACGGGTTGAGACAACTCCGATTTGCTTATTACTTTCGTTTACGAGCTGATGGATGGATGTGCTCAATTCTTTTGAATCCTCCGCAAGCTTTCTTACCTCTGACGCAACGACTGCAAATCCCCTTCCCTCATTACCTGCACGGGCTGCCTCGATAGACGCATTCAATGCCAGGAGATTCGTTTGCTCCGCAATCTGCTGGATTGAGTTAGAAAGCGGTGTGATCTGTTCGGCAATATTCTTGACACCTTGGATTTCTCTGAGGAGGGTTTCAATTTGTTCTGTGATGACCCCGAAGCTGTCAATCATATGGTCTGTTTGATCTTTGTTCATTTTAGAAAGCTGAAGAAGGTTTTTACTGCTTTTTTCAGTATTTTCCGATTCTGCACGGATTCTTTCCGCTTTTATCGCTGTCTCATTCAGGCTTTGTTCCGTTTGACTCAGAGATGAACCTAGTTCTGTATTCATATTGAGCATCTCCAATTGAAGGGCCTGGTTTTCCTGATGAAGTTTTTCAAGTTCGTCCATTCGGCTCTGGATGTAATATTCTGAGACGATACTCGCGTCTAAATGGATACCGTGATCAATCGCAACCAGTACAGAGGCGAGTTTGGAAGGGTCGTTTTGATATAATTCCACAATCTTTGGAATTAACAGGTGCTGAATTGTGGTATAAGTGGAAATAAACCAATCGATTGTCACTCCATTTCGATTATGGGTTTTCCCCATCCTCTCTCTCATGGCAAAATACTCATCGTCCAGCTTCCCTGAGAATAATGATTGGAAGTAGTCATGAAAGACGGCTTTTAATCGTTCCCTGCTTGAATGATTCACCGCGATTTCGACTAAGCTGGGATGCTTGTACAGGTGATCAAGGACAGTATCGAGGATAGTATCCGATAATTGGTCATAAATCGGTAGTATTTCATTCAATTCCTGTAAGTGGTGTTCTTGAAACTGCATATAATGAAGTCTTTCATTCAGTTTCTTGTCTTTGAGGACAATGGTATTTGATTCGCGAACCACAATCGGTTCTGTCTTTGGTTTTCTAGAGAATAGTACAGCCATTAGGGGGGTTCCTCCAATAATATTGTTATTTTTTGGTCAGTATGTATAATTTTTGTACAACATCAATATCTTTACTTTACCCCAACTAATTTCCTATGACAATCTTTTTGTCTGAAAAATGTAAAAAACTCTCTATTGCTTGATACTATTAGAGATTTTTAGAATTAAGAAATTTAATGCAAGTAATGAAAAGATTATTAGTACCTCTCTCCTGAATCACTTTTGTGCCAGTAGTTATACAAAACGTGTACAAAAAGGGACGGACCTTGACTCCTAGGAGTAGCTCCTAGGAATCGAGGTCCGTCCCTCACAGTTTATTCAGTTATGATGATAGGTTCGTTTTGGGTGATGATGATCGTGTGTTCGATTTGGGCGACGTGGCTGTTGTCTGGTGTGATGTAGGTCCAGCCGTCGCCTTTTTCGACTACGTTTTGAGCTTTGGTAGAGATGAACGGTTCAAATGCAATGACCATTCCTTCCTTTAATAGGGCGTTATCCCATGGGTCGAAATAATTCAGGATATGGTCCGGTTTCTCATGCAGAGAACGGCCGATGCCGTGACCGGTCAAATTCATGATAACCGTATATCCATTTTTCCTGGCTTCATTGTTTACGGCTTTTCCGATACCATTTTGTTTAGATCCGGCTCTCGCCTTTTTGAGTCCCGCCTGAAATGATTTCAATGCAGCATCACATAAATCCGTCAATTTTGGATCGCCTTCCCCTGCGACGAATGAAATGCCTGTATCTGCATAATAACCATTTTTCGAGCCTGATACATCAATATTGACAAGATCCCCGGAATGTATGACCCTTTCACCGGGAATGCCGTGGGCAACCTCTTCATTTACACTGATGCATGTAAATCCAGGGAAGTCATATTCTCCTTTTGGTCCGGATATTGCACCATTTTCCTCAAACATTCTTCCTGCAACGTCGTCCAATTCCTTCGTCGTTACTCCAGGTTTTGTCTGAGCGCGTAATTCATCCCGTATACTGGCGACGATACGCCCGATTTCTTTTAATGCCTGTAGATCTTCATCAGTTTTGACAATCATAATATCTTCCTTCTCTAATTGAATTTCCTTCCCTTACTATACAGAAAGATCCTCCATTTTTAAAGGGAAAGCCCCTGTTGTAATGAGTGAATACAAAATTGCACACCATTCATTCTTTTGGGGCTATTGGTTGATCAGGTTTCAGTGTTTCAATTTTTTCATTTAAATAATATAGATCCCATTCCTGCATTTGATCCATTTCCATCCCATGGATAACATATTTATGAAAATCGTAAACAATGTGTTTACGTTTCGTATTTACTTCTCGGTCTATCATAATAAGTGAGTCCATGATCGCCAGGATGACAGAGATATCGCCTTTTCCATAATGTACAATCTGATAATAGGTGTTATAGAGAATATGGTTGAATGAGAATAACGTCACCTTTAGACGGGGGTGTCTGTCTTCGTCGTGCATCGTTATGACGCCGTCCCGGATTAGGTGAGTTTCACTCAGGATCAGTCCTAAATATTTGATGGAATCCCTCGCTGTATTGGGATCATTTATACCTGGGGATATGGCTCTTAAGGCAACTTCAACGATTTTTTGGAGGGAATAAGCAAGGTCATACTCACCCATCCGTTCTCTGCCGATGAATATGAATGGGCTTAAATCTTCCTTATAATCATGGTGACTATGAATGTAGAAAAGGGTTTCTTCTTCTTTGACAAAATCGCCTATACCTTTGACGAAATTTATAAGAACATTATGTTCTGAAGCGGTATTCACCAATCCTGAAAAATCTATATACTGAATGAACCCTGATTGATGAGAAGGGTATTCCTTTACCTTTTCGTATTGAACCGGTATGGTTTTATACGGGTGCACTTTTTGATCTTTCTGGATGCCGTGATAATAGTCAATCACTTTCAACGCTTCTTCCTCCAAACGCTCGATCAACCGGCTGATTTGAATGGAAGTTGCAATATGGTGAATGAAGTAGGCGAAAAACGCGAGACACACAATCGCATAAAGTACACCTACAAATGCAGAAGAGACAAGGTGTTCTTCAAGGCTTTGTCTCATAAATAGAAGTGAAATGATGGAATAAATAAAGCCCCCCAGGAAAATTCCCAGCCCCCGCATCGTCGTTTTGTCTCGAACAAAATTTTGGAGAGTCCTTGGTGAGAATTGAGATGAGTAGGTCGTCAACACAACCATCACCGTGGAAAACGTAAAAGTAGTCATCGTAAGTAAGGAAGATGCAATGGCGCTTAAAACCGTTTGAGCAAGGTCGATGCTTGTCAACATCATGACAGGTAAAAAAGGTTCGACTTTATGTATCCAATAGGTATCCAAAGAGACAGTGATGATGGCTAATGCTAATGAAGCGGAACTGTAAAGAGCGGGGACGACCCAGATCCCTTTCCGGATTTTCATCAGTAATTGTTTCACAGCTGCACTCTCCTTTGATTATTAAGGGTGCGTTCCTTCATTAGCTTCTCCCTTCGACCATGTTTCAAACCAGAAGAAAAAGCAAAGGAATGACAAAGGACATGATGGTTGCCGTTAATGCCATAGCAGCACCACTTACTGCCCCCTCTCTCTCTCCTTCTTTAATAGCCTGTGCTGTACCGACCCCGTGGGAAATGACCCCGAATGGCAACCCTTTTGCAATAGGATGCTTGATGTCCATCCATTTCAGGATCGTCGGTATGATCATTGCTCCTAACATCCCCGTAACGATGACAACCGTAGGAATGATTTCGATCTTAGCCCCGATGGTATGGCCGATGTCTACAGCCACTGGGGTTGTTATCGTTTTAATTAATAAGGAGCGATTCCAGTCTGTCGGGATGTCAAACCACAAGCTGAGGCAAAAGGATACACTCATGGATAATCCACTTCCGGACAGAATGCCAATGAGGATAGGCTGAACGTTTCTCCTGAGTAATTGTCGATGTTGATATAGGGGATACGCCAGGGCCACAGTCGCAGGACCAAGTAAATAAGTGATGAAGGAAGTGTCATGTGCATATTGTTTGTATGGGATATCCAACACAAGTAATGTGACAACGATACCGATTGTACTTAAGAAGATGGGGATCGTTATTGGGCTTGGCCAACGTTTGTGAACCTTGACCCCCAAGGAAAAATATAGGAGTGTAAGGCCGATCGTAATTATGGGATTAATGAGACCTGTCATAGTTCTTTTTCTCCTTCCATCTAATAAAACGTTCTGTTGATACAGAAGTGGCCAAAAAGCCTATCAGCCCACTGGCTACTAGAATAACGACCAGTTTCCATCCAAATTCAATGAAGTAGGGCCCAAGGACGATGGCGCTAACAGATAAAGGGAGGAAAAAGAAAGAGAAATGTCGCAAGAAGAAACTCGAACCGTCCAATAATAACCGTTCATTCATTAATCCGGTTGATAATAAGAGAAATAATAACAGCATCCCGATGATGCTCCAGGGTATAGGTATGTGAAAAAGATTCGTCAACCATCTGCCTGTTTCGAAAAAAAGGCAAAGAATGGACACTTGTATGATGGCCCGAATGGCTTGCATATGTCTCTCCTCTCCAACGCCTTCTTCTCCCGATTTTATCACAAATGAAGGTCCATTGGAGGATATTGTATAGGAGAAACAAAAAGAGCATGGGTCGGCCCCATGCTCTTTCCTCATGCGATAAATCGTTTTTATAACACTTTAACAAATGCTTCCGCAGCTGACTGACTGGATTGTGGATTTTGACCGGTCACGAATTTACCGTCGGTGATCACATGATTACTCCATGCTTCTGATTTTTCAAATTGAGCACCCTGCTCCCTTAATTTTGTTTCTAATAAGAATGGCATCAGAGAGTCTAGACCTGTTTGCTGCTCCTCTTCGTTCGTGAATGCGGTTAAGCTTTTTCCCTCAACCAGCCATTTGCCATTAGATAGTTTCGTACCGACAAACCCTGCCGGTCCATGGCATACAGAACCAATCGCTTTATCATTCTCAGCAAAATGAGTAAGTGCTTTCTGAAGCTCGGGACTTTCAGGCAGGTCAAACATGGTTCCATGTCCGCCAGGCAGGAAGATACCGGAATACTCATTCACATTTAATTGCGAAAGGACCAACGTTTGATCCAGTTCCTTCGTGACCCCTTTCCATTTTTCCACTTGTTCATCATCAAGGCTGTTTGGATCCAATGGGATACGGCCACCTTTTAGACTAGCCACATCGACCCCGAAACCTTGATTGATAAATTCTTCATATGGTTCGGCGAACTCAGATAACCAAAGTCCTGTTTCGTGTTCGTCGTCAATTTTACTTTCGTTTGTTAATACCATCAGGATTTTTTTCAATGTACACCCTCCATTTGTAAGTTTCATATTTCTTATCACTCTATTGTTTTATCCATTTCACAATAAAATAAACTTTTCCGTATAACATTTCTTTTCGGTCAGAATGAAACGTAAAAAAACGACTCCATGTAAATGAAGTCGTTTTGACTGATGCATTTAGCGTACATCAAATTGAAATTGAATGTTCCTCTGTTGTGCGTCCCAGCTAAGATAAGCGGAAAATTCCTTATCCCCTTTCTTGAATCCATCGATGCGGTCGGATTTTCCCTCGGTTAGGATTTTCTTGACGATTTTTTGTGTAATCCTCTTCGATAATATCGTTTTTGAAATGGTAAAGCTGCACTTGGTCTTTTGATAATTGGAACAACCATAGAATTTCCCTTTATCTATCACGTTACCTCCACATTTTAAACAGGTGCCGATACTGGTTTTGGAAATGCGTTTTCCATTCTTTCCTCTCGTTCTTTGAATGGAATCCGTGTCCAGATCTTCGAATGTCCAAGTGGTGGATTCCTCGAGAGCATTTTGAACAAGTCGCTCATTTAATTTTTTCACTTGGGCCATGAACTCGGGTGCGGATGCTTGTCCCCTGCCGATTTCTTGCAATCGCTGTTCCCACTTGGCCGTCATTTCTGCAGATGCCAAAACATTATTACCTATGGCACGTACCAATACTTTTGCTTTGTCAGTGGGATACACTATATTTTTTTGGATTTCAATGTACTTGCGATCCTTCAGCATTGTAATGATTCCAGCACGTGTAGCTTCCGTACCGAGACCTTCTGTTTGCTTCAACACTTTTTCTAGCTCATCATTATCTATATGTTTACCTGCCGTTTTCATCAGGGTGATCAGCTGTCCTTCTGTATACCGTTTGGGGGGCTGTGTTTTCCCTTCCTTCGTATCAACCTTTTTGACTGTCCCCATCTCTAGTTCACGAACGGGAGGCAGGAGTGGTTCATCTTCTTTTTCATTTTGAATGAGAACTTTGCGCCACCCTTCCTGCAGGATTTGCTTACCCTTTGAAACAAATTCAGCCCGATTATCGACTGTCGTGGTAATGGTGGTGTAGTTCAATACGGCTTTATCATGATGGGCGGCGATAAAGCGTTTGACGACCACATCATAGATCTTCCGTTCGTCTTCTGATAAGGACGCAGGGTTTGTTACCTGTTCAGTCGGGATGATTGCGTAGTGATCCGATACTTTTGCATCATTGACGAATCTCTTATTGTTCATGAGGCTCGCGTGTGGTGTTGGAATCCATTGATCATAAGGACTGAACTGTTTCAGTTTCGTCAATATTTCAGGAAAACCTTCAGCTTCGCCTTTCGTGACATATTGTGAGTCTGATCTAGGGTAAGAGACTATCCCTTTTTGATAGAGCTTCTGTAGCACATCCAGTGTTTTCTTAGGAGAGAATTTGTACATTTTATTGATTGTTGCCTGAAGTGCTGACAGATTGAACAGTAAAGGCGGGGAAAATTCTTTTCTCTCTATGTTCATTTTGCTTACAGTCGCAGGTTTATCACGACAAAAAGCAGCGATCTTTTCGGCGAGCTCGGGAGATTGGATGCGGCTCTCTCCGTCCTTATGCCAAGTCCCCTCATAGGAGTACTCGCCCACTTGAAAGGTTGCTTTCACTTCCCAGAAAGGTTCACTCTTAAATCGATCAATTTCTTCATCCCTTCTCACGATCAAAGCAAGTGTCGGGGTCTGAACCCTGCCTGCAGAAAATACATCTGACATCCCCTGCTGCTTTAAGAGGATGCTATACACTCTGGAAGCATTCATCCCTACCAGCCAATCGGCACAGGCACGTGAATAAGCTTCAAAATAAAGGCTTCTCATCTCTCTTTCTTCCCTCAAGCTCTCGAAACCTTGAATGATGGCTTTCTCGGTAAGGGAAGAAATCCACAATCTCTTCATAGGTTTTTGCACCTTGGACATTGAGATGATATTTCGGATGATTAATTCCCCTTCACGTCCAGCATCACCTGCATGAATGATCTCTGTGACTTCCCTTTTTCTCAGAAGGTCTTTAATGACAGTGAATTGTTTCGCTTTGGACCTCTGCAGATCATAATGAAATCTGATGGGGATGATCGGAAGGTCTTCAAGTGTCCATTTCTTCCATTTGCTTTCATATTTCTCTGGTGCTTGAAGCTGAAAAAGATGTCCTACTGCCCACGTAATATAAGCACCTTTAGGGAACACACCGTTTGGATGGATTTCGATGTATCCTTGTCGTTTCCTATGGGGAAATGGCTTGGCAAGGGTTGCTCCTTGGTCGGGTTTTTCAGCTATTACGACTTTCATATCATTCTCCTGTTCCTTATTTATGATAAGTTCATTATACCATGGTTAAGAACTCTTGTTCTATACCATTCCAGTAATCTCACTTGAATTAGAAAGCAGGTGTTACGGACTTTATTTCCGCAACACCTGCTATTATTGACCTAGATTTTCTAAGTTTCCTTTTATATCTTGCAATTGTTCGAATGTATTCACAATTTCAAGGTTCTGAAGCTCGGAAAGTTGAATTTCGCCTTTATTAATTTCGGCCAATGCCCGATTGATCCCCTCCATCCCTTGTTGATTATACACCTCCACTTTTTGGTGGATGTCTTTTGCCAGTTTGGGAGGGTTTAGCTCGTTCACTTCGTTGATTTCATCTTTCATATCCAGGAGCCTTGTTTTAAGCTCCGGTATGTTCGATGAATCAGTAGCTGCCTTTTCTATCAGAGCTGGTAGGTCATTAGCGAATTGATCAGCCTCATTCAGATAATCGGTCATCTCATCAACATAGGTTAAACTGTTGTTTGCTTCTTCAAGAATGCCGCAACCTGTCAACGACATGAAGCTGAAAGCAATAAGTATCAGTAATTTTTTCATATATAAGTTTCCTCCCTGTACGTTTCCTTCCCTTGAATATACGTATCAGTTATGGAAAAGTTTCAGTGCTATTGTCTGATGGTCTAGAAAAATAAAAAAGAAGGCTTCCGCGTATACGTTAGCCTTCTTTTAATGCTGCTTATTCGATAATTTGCAGTTCTTTTGGATAATTGGTTAAGGTGACATAGCCGTCGTTGGTGATGAGAACGTCATCTTCTATTCGCACACCGCCGATTTCAGGTACGTATATACCAGGTTCGATCGTATAGGTCATCCCTTCTTTCAATATGCCGTCATTCAAATGACTCATAGAAGGAAACTCATGGACATTGATTCCTAATCCATGCCCGATGCGATGGGGGAAGTAATCTCCGTAGCCTGCATCGGTGATGATATCACGGGCGATTTGATCCAGGTCTCCAATTCGATTACCGGGCTTACTCGCTTCTAGAGATGCAAGCTCTGCTTTCAGGACGGTGTCGTAGATTTCCTTTTGTTTATCCGATACGGATTTATAAGCAACTGTCCGGGTGATGTCTGACGTGTATCCTTCCAGAACAACCCCAAGATCAAAGAGGACAAGATCTCCTGCTCTTAACTTTCGTTCCCCCGGGTTTCCGTGTGGGTCCCCAGCCTTTTCACCGAAAAGAACCATTGTAGAGAACGACATTTCACGAATGCCTTTCTTCTTAAGTTCATACTCGATCTTAGCAAGGACCTCCATTTCCGTTACACCTTCCTGAAGGGCACTTACACCTACCTCTACCCCGAAGTCAGCCATTTTTGCAGCACGGCGCATGATTTCGATCTCTTTTTCATCTTTTACTAAACGCATCTGGTTTAATTTGTCTTCGACATTCACGATTTGGGGTGCATCAAAGATGTTTAGGAATGCTTGACTGCGACCGTAAGTTACAACTTCGTTCTCGAAAGCAACCCTGCTTCCCGGTATGCTTCTTGATTGAATGGCTTCTTTAATGAATTCCCAAGGGTTTTCATGGTCAGAGTAGCCAATCACTTCATGGCTCCACCCTGCGTCTTTAATTTGACGTACTTCCATTCCTGGTAAGACAACAAATGGTTCGGCTTCCGGAAATACGAATAGTCCCATTAATCGCTCATGTGGATCAGTGTGGAAATTCGTTAAGTAAAATACGTTTTCAGTTGAATTGATAAATGCTGCGTCAATTTTTTCTTCTTTTAACCAATTTTCCAGTTGTTCTATACGTTGTTTCATGCTTTACTCCTCCTTGAGTGATCGTGATGTTATGTAATCGTTTCATATGAGCATATCTATGCTAACATATTTCGGGGAAAGTTTGAAATGTCTAGTTTCTCGGAGTGAACTCAAGTGAAGTGTTTCTGTTTATTTTGATTGGGAGAAGCTTTTCCTACCTCCTGCCTATAAATGAGGGAGAGTGATTGTGTTATAATTTTCAGTATACAGTGAATGTAGGGTGGGAGTGGCCACTTCCTTGTAAAGGAGGTGGTGCTTATAGTGACAACGTACGAGGCGTTAACGCTGATGATTACCTTTGGCTCTTTAATTGTCTCCATCATTGCCATAGTTATTTCGAATGACAAAAAGAAATAACCCCACCCTCATGAAGCGCCTAAACTTTGAAGGGTAGAGTTATATTCCTTTCTTTATTGGGCCACTGCTTTCCTTGCAGTTTGCTGTGTAGCAGGAGACGCTGGTTGCCGCCAGTGTCTCTTGTTTTTTTGTTTCATTATCTCTTCTTTTAAGATAATATAAATCCGGTTGGAAAGCAAGATGAGGGCAGGATTTGAAATAATCCCGGGCTCTATTGATTAATAAACCGGATCTGTCTTCTTAGGTTTACGAACGAAAGCCATGATGCCCGCGACTAAGAACAGCAGGCCGGGAATGAATCCGAATCCGACTGTTCCAAGACCGATGATTAGTGCTGCAATGATAAACATGATACCTGATAGAACAGGCTTTCTATTCTTAACAATGGTTAGGACGGCAATAATCCCGATGATGGATGCAATAATGCCCAATATGACCAAGTAAGATCCCATTGATTCTGCTGCCTCCATGATAGAATTCATATCTCCTGCTGTCATCCCGGATTCCTGAAGATTCGGATCACTTTGCATTCCCTCTTCGATTTGGGACATCACGTCAGGACTCTGCATCCCCATGTTCAATACAATTCCAATGATGGAAAATAAAGCGGATAAAACAATCCCTATTACTCCCATGACGACTTCTCCAGTACGTTTTACCATTCTAGTCTCTCCTTAATGTATAGTTTTCTATAGTCTATTTAGCTAATACATCTTTATTCCCTGTCGCATTATGCTTTTTACACATATAAGCTTCAAGGATCGATTCATCTTCAGGAAAGCACAGGGGTAGATTCTTTAACTCGGAAAGTGAAATCCAATCGATTTTATGTATTAATTGATCGGGGTCTTGAATAGTTGGATACCCTCCGATAAGATGCGCTTCATAATAGTGAATCTTTGTCTTAATGCTTCCTTCGTTGCCCCACTTTGTATAGAGGTGTTGTCCAACTTCAACCACGTAGCCGGTTTCCTCACACACTTCCCGCTTACAGCATTCCCTTAAGGATTCCCCTGTTTCAAGTCCACCTGAAGGAACAGACCACCGCTTCTCTTCCTCTTCTTTTCCCTGTAATACCATTAATAAACGCCCTTCTTTCATGCAAAGAGCCGATGCCCCCATCCAATCGTACATCCATTCACCTCGTTTCACATGTCAAGATAATCGTACCCTTAGCATATTCGCCTTTTTGACAATTTTCTCCTTCCTAAGGATAAAATTCTTTATATTCAGACAAGTAGACCCTTATTGTTTCAGTTTCGCATGCGTAGTTTTTTAAGGACGATCTTCTCAATGATTCCCCAAGGGAGGATGGTTTTCATTAGGAGGGTGAATCTAATTCCTTTTCCTGCGGGGTTTCTGAATGTGCTGATTTTATCCTGGGCAAGTTTTCCCACAATGGAAGAAACCTCATTTGGGTTCCCTAGTGAATCTAACCCGCGTTCCATTTCTTTATTGATTTCTTTCATATAAAAATAGTAAGGGGAATGCTTCTCCAATGAACGCGAAGTGATTTTTTTTCCTGATGTCCATATATTCGTCCGATAAGATCCAGGCTCAATGAGATGTACGTCAATTCCGAAGGGTTTAAGCTCCAATCTGAGGCTTTCACTGTACCCTTCAAGGGCATATTTCGAGGAAACATATGGACTTAGTCCAGGGAATCCGATCATTCCGCTGATGCTGCTCATATTAATGATCTTACCTTTACCTTGGTTTCTCATATAGGGAAGTACAAGTTGAGTCATACTCATAACACCGAATACATTCGTCTCGAATTGCTCCCTGTATTCATCGATGCTTATCTCTTCGGCAAATCCCCCGACTGCATAGCCCGCATTATTCACCAGGAGGTCTACTCTCCCTACTTCTGAAAGGAACGATGAAAACTCCCCTAAAGACGCTTCAGAAGTTACGTCCAATGCGTGAATATGGATGAATGGTTCCACGCCTAACCCCTTAGCTTGAGTCATTAATTCCTCTTTTTTATCTGGATCCCTCATAGTCGCGATCACTGTAAACCCAATCTGCGCAAGTTCCAAGGTTGTCAGTAATCCGAAGCCGCTGTTGGATCCAGTAATTACGGCAATTTTTTTCCCCATGTGTACTCCCCCTTTTTTCTATCAGTATATCAATTTCATAGCACTCACTTTAACGATATTCTTAAGAAAACAAAAAAAGGCTGGCTTCATCCCATTGAAGCCAGCCTTTAGACGAGGAGTCGTGTCAATTTCTATTATAAATTTACAGCTTTATCGGCTCACATACAACTGTAATCAGATGTGATGAGTAGGCGTCTAAAGAAATGGATGGCAGGCTTTAGGCGATTTCAGCTTCCTTTCGTATGTTTCTATAATTGTAAGCATAATTTTATTTAGCCCGCGTTGATGCCACGATCTTCCCTTCCTTCGAATAGAAGTTCAGTCTCGGAACAAAAAAACGATCTTCAAATGTTTCTATTTGGATAAAAAAGTCCTGTTGGGGCAAGTTTACTCGTTTGAATTCAATATTCTGACGATAGGTAAAGTAGTCTGCACCGAGCTCTTTTCTATTACCATAAACAATAAATTGACCATTATTCAGGAAACTGCTTCCGACCGTTGGTTGAGGGCTATCATCAAATTGTTCAAGTTCATAAAAGGGAAGAAGCTTCATTTTTCGATAATGAACCAATCCGATCTTCTTTCCTTTATTTTTAATAGTATAGGTATACAGGAGAAGGTATTGCCCGCCGGCTTCTTTCTTCAATACCACATGTAGGTCATCGTAGGATGAGGTGTATTCTGACTGTTTGAAATGTTCGCTTATCCTGCTCTTTGTGGTGATCATATCGCTTTTTTCAATAAAGAGCGTAAACGTTGTTGCAAGAATCGAAGATAAAAGTATAGAGATGAACACTCTTCCTTTGCGTATCTTTTTTTCTTCTTCCATTATTCTTCCCTCCCATTCCAGCCATAAAATGATATCCCTATTTTATCATTTAGGGAGGGATTCAGACTGTTTGCATAGAAAAAACGGCAGAAATTCTGCCGTTTCTTCTTATGCCTGTAAATCAACCGGTACCACTGCATTTTTTAATTCATTATTTAAGTCTTTGCTATATCGTGCTTTCTGTTCTTCATTCCAATTCAACAACTTCGACATGATTTCGATGACAGGTTCTTTCCATTTTTCTACCCATTCACGATCAAAGAATAAAGCACCTGTTCGTCGAATGAAGAAGTCAACAGGGGTGGCTGCCATTTCTTCCTGAATGGCATAGATAAGCTGCGCGTATAAATATGGGGGCACGGACATTTCATCAGTGGTGCCACTATAAGCATGAGCCAGTTTGAATAACTGGTCTACGTTTGAACCGTACATGCCGGCAAGCTTTTTCCCTTCTTCCTCAGTTAATCCATATTGAATGGCTTCTCCTGCTTTTTGATCGATGAAGGATTGGAAGTTTTTCGATCCTCCGAAATGACCACCTGAAATCGGCATATGCTTCGTTGAAGAAGCCGGGAACTTCTGTTTATTTTCTTCTTTTAATCTTGCAGAAACAAGGTCAACGACATGTTCCCCCATTTTCCGGTAACCTGTCAATTTACCTCCTGCAATGGTAATGAGGCCGCTTTCCGCTTCCCAAACCTCATCTTTCCGTGAGATCTCTGAAGGGTCTTTACCTTTTTCAAATATCAGTGGGCGCACACCTGCCCAGCTGGATTCTACATCCTCTTTCCCGACTGATACGTCAGGGAACATAAAGTGGATGGCGTTCAAAATATAATCCCTGTCTTCCGATGTCATATGAGGAGAGGCTTTCTCCGAGTCAAAGAATGTGTCAGTAGTCCCTACATATGCCTTCCCGTCACGTGGGATCGCAAATACCATGCGTCCATCGGGGGTGTCGAAATAAACGGCCTGTTGAAGAGGGAATTTGCTCTGATCGATGACTAGATGAACCCCCTTTGTCAGACGGAGTTGTTTGTTATTAGTGCTGTAATCCTTTCCACGGACATCATCCACCCATGGCCCTGCTGCATTGACGATTTTAGATCCGCGGATTTCAATCAGTTCCCCAGTCACCAGGTCTTCTGCTTCGATTCCTACTACTTTCTTATTGTCATAGAGGAAACGTTGGGATTTGGTATAGTTTAAGACTGTTGCCCCATGTGCGACTGCCTCTTTCATGACCTCGATGGTTAAACGGGCATCATCGGTACGATACTCAACGTAGTAGCCGCCGCCTTTTAATCCATCCTTCTTGACGAGGGGCTCTTTTGTCAACGTTTCCGAGACAGATAGCATGGACCGTCTTTCGCTTCTCTTTACACCGGCAAGGTAGTCATATACTTTCAATCCGATTGATGTACTGAATTTACCGAAAGTCCCTCCTTTATGAAGAGGCAACAGCATCCATTCAGGAGTGGTGACATGTGGGCCGTTTTCGTATACAATTTCACGCTCTTTCCCTACTTCTGCCACCATTTTCACTTCGAATTGTTTTAAATAACGTAATCCACCGTGAACCAGTTTGGTTGATCGGCTGGACGTTCCAGCTGCGAAATCCTGCATTTCGACGAGGGCAACCTTCATTCCGCGCTTGGATGCATCAAGTGCGATCCCAGCCCCGGTAATTCCTCCACCAATTATGATCAAGTCGAAATGGTTCTGGGACAATGTATGTTTTACTTCTCGTCTTGCAGTACTTGAAAATGTCATAGTTTAAGTTCCTCCTACGGATTATTAAAATCGTTTATACTTTACTGTTTATCCATAAAAAAAGAGACCGAAACAAACATCATGACTGTAATGTGCCATAATGAATGCTCGGTCTCTCTTGGTCTCTAACCGTTTATTAACTTGTAATCATTATATCATAGGATTCTATTATTTGAAAGCCATAGCTGCTTTTACTGCTTTCTTCCATCCACCATACAGTTCTTCCTGAGTTTTCGCGTCCATTTCAGGTTCGAATTGTTTATCTTTATTCCACTGCTTGGAGATTTCTTCGCGGTCTTTCCAGAAACCGACGGCAAGTCCTGCCAGGTAAGCAGCACCGAGAGCAGTCGTTTCATTAACTACTGGGCGTTCGACCGGTACAGATAACAGATCACTCTGGAATTGCATTAAGAAATCATTCTTGACGGCCCCTCCGTCGACTCTGAGTTTCTTGAGGGAAATCCCGGAATCTGCTTCCATCGCTGTCAACACATCTTTTGTTTGATAAGCAAGGGATTCGAGAGTCGCTCTAACAAAATGTTCTTTTGAAGTCCCGCGGGTCAGTCCAAAAACAGCTCCTCGTACATCACTATCCCAATAAGGAGTACCCAATCCTACAAATGCTGGAACGACATATACTCCATCGGTTGAGTCCACTTTCTCTGCATAATCCTGGCTGTCCTTAGCATCTTTCAGCATTCGCAAACCATCGCGAAGCCACTGTATAGCGGAACCGGCGACGAAAATGCTTCCTTCAAGAGCATATTCCACTTTCCCGTCTATTCCCCATGCAAGGGTCGTTAATAGACCATTTTCAGATTTAACAGCCTTTTCACCAGTGTTCATAAGCATGAAACAACCTGTTCCGTACGTGTTCTTGGCCATTCCCTTCTCATAACATGCCTGTCCGAATAACGCAGCCTGCTGATCCCCCGCTGCACCCGCAATCGGGATCTCCCTTCCAAAGAAATGATACGGGACCGTTTTCCCGTACACTTCAGATGAGGGACGGACCTCTGGAAGCATACTTGCCGGTACTCCAAGAATATTAAGAAGCTCTTCATCCCATTTCAAATCATGGATATTGTACATAAGAGTACGGGAAGCGTTGGAATAATCCGTCACGTGTGCGGTTCCTCCTGACATTTTCCAAATCAGCCAGGTGTCGATCGTTCCAAACAGCAGCTTGCCTTCTTCCGCTTTCTCTTTGGCACCTTCAACATTATCGAGGATCCATTTTACCTTCGTACCTGAGAAATAAGCATCAATCAGTAATCCTGTTTTATCACGAAAAGTTTCGTTCAATCCTTGAGATTTTAATTCTTCGCAGATCCCGGCTGTTTGCCGGGACTGCCACACAATCGCATTATAAACCGGATCACCGGTCTCTTTATCCCATACAACAGTCGTTTCACGCTGATTTGTAATACCTATCCCCTCAATCTGGTCAGGTTTTACACTGGATTCAGATAAAACGCTTGCAATAACGGCCAGGATAGATCCCCAAATTTCATTTGCGCTGTGTTCCACCCAGCCCGGTTTCGGAAAATACTGTGTAAACTCCTTTTGTGCAGTATGAACGATTTCCCCTTTTTTATTGAAAAGAATCGCTCTTGAGCTTGTTGTTCCTTGATCCAAAGATAAAATGAATTTTTCCATTGATAATCCCTCCAAAGATTAATTTTCGGTTGATAATTGATGCACTTTTTTTGCTAAACTTGTCTTTCTGTCACTTGCATAAGCAAGTCCAAGGACGGCAAGTGTGATGATCAGAACGATCCAGAAGCTTGCAGTGACTTGTCCAATGAAGATCGCTTTATAAAATACTCCACCGAATGATCCACCGAGTACCGGGCCGACTACCGGAATCCATGAATACCCCCAGTTTGATGGTCCCTTTCCAGGAATCGGAAGCAGGAAGTGTGCAATACGCGGTCCAAGATCACGGGCTGGATTGATGGCGTAGCCGGTAGTCCCACCAAGTGAGATCCCGATTGCGATAATAAGGAAACCGACAATAAATGGATTTAATCCGTCTGTAAAGGTATTCGCCCCTATAGATAATAATCCTACTACCAACACAAAAGTTCCAATGATTTCACTCAATAAATTTGAAAAATAATGTGGTATGGCAGGACCTGTAGCGAAAACGCCTAATTTAACACCTGGATCCTTTGTTGCGTGCCAATGAGGCAGAAAGTGTAAATATGTGATGGATGCCCCTATAATTGCCCCGATCATTTGAGCAAGGATGTATTTCGGTACATCATTCCATGGGAAATCACCGTTAAAGGCAAGACCCAATGTGACAGCTGGATTTAAATGAGCGCCGCTGAACTTCCCGACGGCATACACACTCATGGCCACACCTAATCCCCATCCGAATGTAATGACGATCCACCCGGCGTTATAAGCAAATGACTTCTTCAAATTCACATTGGCACAAACCCCGGCACCAAAAATTATCAGCAGCGCTGTACCAACCACTTCTCCTAAAAATGCGTTCATGTAACATCCCTCGTTTCACTTTGATATAGTCCTGTTTTAAGTGACATCTGAAAAATACGTCTGCGGCAGTTGTCACGAACCGCATCCATGTGCAGCAATGCTGGATCGAGGCTTTTCAGCACGTTTACCCTATATTTGCAGGATATAATCGCAACATATACCTTTGGAAGCTAAAAACAGAACAAGTTGGATTAAAAACAAAAAGACTCACGGAATATGCCCAATGGTACAGGCACTTCACGTGAGTCTCTTCGTCTCTTTCACAACGTATTAACTTGTGAATTATGTTACTCCATTATGAAAGCGGTGTCAATGGATTTTCATGATTTATTTATCTGTCAAAATGTTTCCATAGGACACGGTCCGACGTTGTGATAGCCGTAGCTCCTGCGTCAAGGGCAGCTTCCACTTCTTCCACCGTGTCAATCAGACCGCCTGCAAAGATGGGTTTACCGGTTTTGTTGCCGATCTCTTTTATGATCTTAGGGACGACCCCGGGGAGTACTTCTATGAAATCCGGATCCGTTTTCTGAATTAGTTCAATGCTGCGATTCATGGCACTGGAATCTATGACAAACATCCGCTGTGTGGCAAAGACTCCTTTTTGCCTTGCTTTTTTTATTACGTTTCCTTTTGTGGATATGATCCCATAGGGCTTGATCTCCTGGCAGACATATTCAGCGGCATATTCATCACTTGCGAGACCATGAATGAGATCCAGATGTAAAAACATTTTGCGATTCTCTTTACGGGCATATTCAAATACGCTTTTCAGCATTCCGACATGAAGATCAAGAAACACCCCGTATTGGAAAGAGGTTTCGAGCATTTTATCAAAATCCTTCATGGATCGTATGGCTGGCAGAATCCTTTGACCTTCAAAACTCACTTTCTTTCACTCCTTAGTACATATTCTAAGTATGGTTTTTCACAAGGAGAAATTATACCATAGTTGCATTGGCATGGTTTCAAAGATGTATATATAGATTTTACCACAATATGTAATTACAGTAGGGGAAGTTAGCAGAATTTAAGTTTAGTGAAATGAAGAAAGAGAACCTACATGGTAGGTTCTCCGTGTTTTGGACCTAAGTCGTGACCGTGACATTTTCAAAATGCTTAGGAGTAGGTCCGTATTCATTGCTGCCATGATCACTGTCAAAGCACATAAAGACCAGGAGTACAATAGGTCCTGCTATTGGAACGAAAACAATGAAGTACCAAGCACCGCTTCTTCCTGTATCATGGAGCCGCCGTACAGTGACAGCCAAAGAGGGTACAATGACAGCTAATGAATAAATAACGTATACGACTAAAAAAATGGTACCAGTGGAGTCAATAATATTTGCTGTAAAACTCAGAACGAACATGATAATAAAATTAAAGAGTGAAAATATCCAAAATTCCTTTCTTCTCGCCCTTCCAGTAAAATCTGCGTACTTCCTAAAGGCTTCTAAGTACCAATGCATAATGACATCTCTCCTTCTCTCAGTAGGAATTTCATCTGAAGTATTATTTACATATAATTGAATCATTTCCAATTTACCTCATTTTTTCGGAGGGTAAACCTGATTTTTCCATTTTTGTATAGAATATAGAATAATGAAAGTCCCCGTCACGATAAATGACAGGGACTTTCATTATTCAGGGTATAAAGCAACTTTTTCACAGTGCAATCATTCAGACTAAATACAGATTGTTTATCGTATATTCAGCATTCACCTTTCATGTCTATCTATATGGCCCAATTTCCTTTTCGGAAAATAGGTATTTTTCTTCCATCCCGGCAAATTCCATCAATATCCATGCTTTCTGAACCGATCATAAAGTCTTCATGCACCACACTTTCATTAAGTCCCTTTTCCTCCCGTTCCTCGTCGGATAGGATGTTCCCATCCTTAATGCAAGTAGGGTAAGAAGATCCGATCGCTAAATGATTTGATGCATTCTCATCAAATAGGGTATTGAAAAAAAGAACACCTGAGTTTGAGATCGGTGATTGATGGGGAACTAGCGCCACTTCACCCAGGTAGGCTGCCCCCTCATCGGTATCGATTAATTTCTTTAAGATTTCTTCCCCTTCTTCAGCCGACACATCTGTAATTTTCCCGTCAACAAACGTAAGTGTGAAGCCTTCAATCACATTTCCATTGTAGGCGAGTGGTTTGGTGCTGGTGACCATTCCATTCACACCCGTTCTCACAGGCACGGTATACACCTCTTCTGTCGGCATATTGGCTATGAAATTGGTACCCAGAGGTGTCTTACTTGCACCGGTAAGCCAGATGTGATCCTCATGCAGCTCGATTGAAAGGTCCGTCCCTATATCAGAATAATGAAGGCTCCGAAGACATAGGGAATTGAGTTGGGCCGCTTTATCTGAAAGGGTTTGAATATGGGTTTTCCAAGCGGAAATGGGATCCGGTTGGTCGATTCGAACCGATGTGAAAATCCTTTCCCACAGACGTGGGACTCTATCAGGCTGCGGTAGTTCCGGAAATACTTTATCAGCCCATTTCTCAGAAGGGATGGCGACGATCGACCAGCTGATTTCGTCCTTTTCGATCGCTTCATAAAACCGATCGAGGGCATCTCCACTGGCTTTCTCGTAATTAAGGATTCGGTCAGGTTCGATTCCTTTTAGGAGATCCGGGTCATTAGCTTCTATTTGCAGAAACGCTCCTTTAACGTCCACCACCCATTCATGAGCAGTAGCCAGCCAGCTTGGATATTCATAGAAGACATCTTCTGGTGCCAGTTCATAATGGGTTCTCATAATTTCCTCATCGTACCATTGGACATGTACATTTCTTGCCCCGGCAAGATAGGCTTCTTTCACAACGATACGCACAAAATCTTCTGTTCCGAGCGGTGCAGAGATCCAAAGGGGTTGATCGGCTTGTACGTTTACTCCGACCTTGATGGCAAGCTCGGCATATTTTTTTACTTTATCTTCAAAGTCTTTATGTAGGGTCATTCTGAATTCTCCTATTCCAGTATTCTATTGATGTGAATTTTCATTTTTTTCAACGTTTCTTCCAGTGTTTCGAATGGTTCTTCGATCTCGGCATTACCAAAGAATAATTCACCAAATCGGTCTGCTTCTTCATTTCGTGGTATGACATGCATATGATAATGAGTCAATTCATTGTATATTCCCCCATTCTGGCAGATTGTCACTCCATTTGGATGATATAAGTCATGAATGGCTGTCGATACGAGTTGTGAGGCCTTGATTATCGAGAGGCTCACTTCTGGCTCCATTTCGTTTACCTCCACCCTATGTTTCTTAGGAAGGATCAGTGTATGCCCCGGGTGATGTGGAGCATGATCCAACAAGCAGATGACATGCTCATCTTCGTAAACGGTGTATACTTTCTCTTCCCCATTGGCAAGCTTGCAGCCAAGGCAATCGTTCATGAGAGTTCCTCCGATCGTCATTATTTTAAAGGTATTTTCTTTGGAGGTGTCGAATCCTGTTGAATAAAGAAAATAATAGTTTCCCTTTATCATATCATGTAATGGAAGGAAGGTCAGAAAATATTGGAAATCATATTATTAAACGAAACTCATGCTGAGGACTATTGGAGCCTTAGGCTTGAAATGCTAAAACAGAGCCCTGAAAGCTTTGGCAGCAGTTATGAAGAGGCATTGAAACGCAAGAATCCAATTGAGAGGATAGCCGAAAGACTTTCTTATGAAGGTAGCTTTACATTTGGCTGCTTCTCAGGGAATCAACTGGTAGGGACAGTAACAATGGTCCGGGAAGAGGGACTAAAAATGAATCATAAAGCTTCCATCTACGCTATGTATGTTACCCCTTCGCACAGGGGGAAAGGATTGGCCAGGGGATTGATGGAAGCGGCTGTCAACCTTGCAAAGAAAACAAATGGAATCGAACAGCTATTGATCACCGTGGTTACGACCAATCAAACAGCAAGGGGACTTTACCATTCTTGTGGGTTCAAGCCATATGGTACAGAAAAGAGAGCATTGAAACAAAATGGGGAATATTTTGATGAAGAGTTGATGGTATTGTTTTTATAGCCTTCCATCTAAGTTCTTTCATTGTAAAAGGCTGTTTTAGCAAAGAGTGTTGCTATTCATATACATACGAAGATTTGCGAATGCTCTGTCTTATAGGGTGTGGTGCAGGAGTCGAGCACCTGTAGCGGAAATCAACCGCCACTCGCTACAGCCAACAACGGTTACAAAAACAGCCTTGTAAAAAAACGGTGGGTCTTCAACTGAAGGTCCACCGTTTTTTCACCATACTTGATAATCAAAACTGTTTAGAAGAAAAACAATTACTAATACTGATAGTATCAATGCCCGGATAGGGTTTTTATGATGGAGACGGAGCAACGGAAACATAATACAATAGAAAAGTACAGTCCACCACAGGTTCCACCCTTCAAAATACTCAATTGAATCGGTCTGAAAGGCTGCCCATTCAATTAATATGGCAACACCTATGTATTTCAAATAATAAACGATCTTGATTCTCCATTCTTCCGGGTAATGACTCAGGAATAGAACGACGAGGCAAGGATATGCCACCATTGTATAGAGCGTATCGGTCACAAACATATTGATAAAAAATCCGTTTAGTTCCCACACAGCTTTTACCGTATAACTGAGATATTGATAAAACAAATTGAAAAACCCAAAATAATAGATAGTAGGAAGGAATTCCCTCCACCTGCTCCAAGATCCCCATTTCAAGGAACATAGAAAGATCGATAACATAACGACAATATGAAACATGGGATCCCCCCAGAGTACGAGACCATTTATAAGTCATAGTGTACCCGTTCATATGGAAAAATATTACCAAATGAGATGTAGATCAGCAGAATAGATCAGATACTTTGTTGCTGAACTCTCTTAAATAATCAAGATAGTTCTCTCCGCCGTAGTTGTAACGTTTATTATACATCTTCACCACGACAACGTTTGATGATGGAAGAACAAGGAGGGTTGGGCCGGTGACACCGAGTATCTGATAAGAGCCCCGTGGTACACGCTCACCTAATTCACTTGATAACCTTGGAATTCCCTGCACAAACCAGAAAAGCCCGTTATCTGGGAGGGAAGCATTTCTGTATTCTTCGTTCTGTACAGAGGTACACATCTCGATTATTTCAGCTGGAACAACCTGTTCTCCGTTCACCCTGCCTCTTTCAAGATGCAGTTGTCCCCAAAGGGCAAATTCACGAGGGCTAACGAATAGATTCTTATCCTTCCCATCATTTGATGTTCCAAGTCCTGAAAGCGGTGGCTCATCTTTTTTCCCTATAATGTTCACAAGTCTTTCATCAGCACTTGTCCTCCAGCCGGTTTCTTTCAAACCTATCTTTGAAAATACTCTCTCTTCCAATAGCTGTGGGAAACCCTTCCCATATATTCGATGAATCAATTCAGTCATGATATCGACCCCGATGTTTCGATAAGCCCAATATGTTCCTGCTTTGAATTCTCGAAACAAATGTCCGTGTATATCCACATCAAGACCGTGAGAATGGGTTACAAGGTGGCGGATGGTAACATCCTTTACCAGGTTGGTATCCAGCTCCGGCATATATTTCAAAATCGGATCGTCTAAAGTATGTATATGTTTATCATACAAAGCTATGGAAATGGCGAGTGCTAAATAACTTTTCCGGGCAGATGCCACATTGAATTGTGAATCCGCCCGCACGTACCTTGCGTTCTTTTCGTGAGAGTGCTTTCCGCTGTAGTGTTCCAATACTACCCGATTATCCTTGAGAATATAGAGCGCTGAAGCTGAGCTTCCGTTTTTCTCTTTGATATCTTCCACCCATAAAACCAGATCGTCTACTCCTTGCCTGTATGGCTGAGTCACTTCTTAGTCCATTCATCGGCCAGCATGCCATAAACAACATGATCTACATAATGATCATAAAGCCACTCTCTCTGCCTCAGTTTCCCTTCTTCAGTAAAGCCCAGCCTTTCGGGTATTGCTCGGCTCCTGTGGTTGAATTCTGCAGCGGCTATTTCAACTTTATTCATTTTATAATAGTCGAATGCGTAATTCGTCAATCCTTTTGCAACGGTCGTCATAATCCCGTTCCCCTGATAACCCTCACCAAGCCAATAACCAATATATGCAACTTTGTTGGCCCAATTCAATTCATTGAAACCAGCTATACCTACAATTTCTTTTTCGTAAACGATGGCTGTTGTCAAACTCTTATTATCTGCAAAGCCTTTTCGGGTAGCCTTAATGAATTCCTTTGAATCTTCCGGTGTCTTAGAGTAATCGACCCAAGGGAGCCATTCTCGTAAATATGATCGCGATCCATCTGTCAGTTCAAAAAGACGATCTGCATCCTGGATATCCAATAACCTTAATTCAAGTTTGTCATTTAGTTTGTATGTAAACATGTTTATTTCTCCTTATCATTTATTTGTGGGGCTTTTAACCTTCAGGAATTTTTTCACCACTTCAGAAAAGCGGTCCGCTTCCTCGTAGTGAGGAGTGTGACCACTTTTATTAAAATGGATCACTGTTCCGTTTTGGGCGTCCCTTTAAAAAGTTTTTATGTGCTCGTCACATGTGACAGGATCATATTCTCCTGTTATGAGGAGCATGGGATTTTCGATATGTTGTATTTTTCCCAGGAAGTTCGAGAAAATCTTGCCTTCTTCTCTAAGAAGTTGGTAGTGAAAATCAGAACGGTCGTAGAATGTGTCCCACTCTTCATCTGAATAAGTAGAATAGTAGTCTGTAAGATTATTAAAATTATGTGTATAGATCTCCATTCGATTTTCACCAAGTTTGTCACTAAGCTGCATATAGATTTCAGTGAATTTCCTCGGAGAAAGATCCTCTTCCACCAAATGCATCGCTTTCGCTTGTAGGTCAGGCTGATTATGCTTACCGAACAAATAGGGCGTCTTCCTGAGAAGTCCCTTGGAAGTCAGTGTAAAGTCAAAAGTAGGACATTCAAAGATGATCCTCTCGATGGAGTCCGGATACAGGGATGCGTAAGCGAGGGCAAGAAAACCACCGAATGAATGCCCAAGCAAAGACCATCGCTTTATACCCAACTCGATCCTAAGAGCTTCACAGTCTTCAACAAGATCCCAAAAGCCAAAGGATTCTTTTTACTGAATGGCTTCGGAACGACAGCCCCCCCGTTGGTCGATGGCAACAAGAAATAAATCCTTACTCAGTCTCTCACGCTGATGAAAGGAGAAATCATAACAGCTCTCCCCCGGTCCTCCGTGTAAATATAATAGTGCAGGGTTTAATGTTGACCCGTATGTTTCAACATGAAGACCCTTCCCCCGAATGGTCATGATATTTGCTTTCAATGAATTAGTAACTCCTTTGTTTATCATTTCCCCTATTCCTATTCGATTGTATGAGTGTAATATCCTTTGATCGGTTTGTGCTGTACGTGTTTGGTAATGTCACTCAATCAGCTATAGAACAGTGTGAAGGTTGGATTATTTAAAGGTTTGTGTAATCCGGCCTTTTCCATCCTTCACTTCCACTTCCCCATATGCCCCATTAATGAAAGTGATTTGAGGAGGCTGATGTCCGCAGTCGATATCATATACAACTGGTATTTGGAATTCGTTTTCAAGTTCTTGGTAAACATCTTCTGCTGTGTAGTCATTCACTGGAGTATTAGCGGCACTTCTCCCAAATAGCAGCCCGGAAGAATGGTCCAACCATCCAGCAAGTTTCATCTGTACAAGAGTGCGGCGTAAATCAGCCGAATTGA
The DNA here is from genome assembly GCF_033963925.1 of Rossellomorea sp. YZS02. Taxonomy (NCBI): domain Bacteria; kingdom Bacillati; phylum Bacillota; class Bacilli; order Caryophanales; family Bacillaceae; genus Rossellomorea; species Rossellomorea sp. YZS02. The sequence continues at coordinate 27,448 of NZ_JAXBLY010000022.1, forward strand.
TCTCACAGTTTTCAAAATACCAAATGATAGGTTCATCTACGATATGTTTCTTTCTGAAAGAAGTCACATCTCCGTATGGAGTACCGATAAGGTTTCTTATCACATCGATACAGCCTCCGAGGAATCGGCCATTCATTTCGACATCCTCATCTCTTATGGTCTTCCAGACCGTAGTGTCCGTTAAATGAAATACATATGGTGAAGGCTGATCATGCTTCCATTCTTTTTGAAACTTCTGAGATGAAAATTGGGTTACAGAAGAGTCTTTTTTTGTCGAAAGGACATTTTCCCATTTCTTCGTCGTAGGATCCGTATCCTCTCCTCTTAAATCGATGAGGTTGGTCCCGTGTGCAGTGGCAATCCCTGTCTTTAAAGTAATGGCAAGTAAGAGGGCACTGATATCGGAATATCCAAGCACCCACTTAGGCTTGATTTGTTCATAATCGATTAACTCGAGAATTTCTATGAGGAGTTCTCCTCCCCATGGCGGAGCGATGAGCGAAATCGAGTCGTCCTGGAGCATGCGATTTAATTCGGCTGCTCTCTCGTCTGCGGGGGCAGACTTTGCCTTGTGCTGCTTCCAGACGGTTTCACCACACTCTATACCGTATCCCTTTTCTTCCATTCTCCTCATGGCTTGCTTCAGTAATTCGTGCAGCTCATGAGGCACACCTGACGAAGGTGCCGTAACTCCCACAGTTGAATCCCTCTTAAGCAATGGATATGTGATCATCTCTCTATCCCCTCCCAACGGTTAATTTACATGATTTTACCAGATTGATAGAACTCACACAAGAATTATTTTCCAGCACTTGAGGGACGGACCTTCTTACATTAGATTATGGTAAACTCCATTGGTGTATGGAAGGTCCGTCCCTAATAATAAGGGCACCACAGTTTTTTACAATAATATGAACGATTTGAAACGGTTCAAGTGATTTGGGGTGTATTCCAGGTTTGTGTGGTAAAATGATGTGGTTGTGTAAAATTGGTTTTTTGGAGGTTTGTGGTTTGAATAAGAAAACGGTAAAGCAAAGCCTGTCGGTTTTGTTGATATCATTCATGGCTGTGACGCCTTTTCAGCAAACGGCGCATGGTAAATCAACTTTGGATATTCAGGCGGATGCTGCTATATTAGTTGAAGCAGATACAGGAAAGATTGTTTATAGCGAACATGAAGATAAGCCGCTGGGTATTGCCAGCATGACGAAAATGATGACGGAATACCTGGTGTTAGAAGCGATTGACGAAGGAAAGATAAAGTGGGATCAAACGTATAAAGTAAGCGATAAAGTATATCAATTAGCCAATGCCCCGGGATTGAGCAACGTCCCCTTAAGGGCTGATGAAGAGTACACAGTGAGAGAACTATATGATGCAATGGTCATAAAATCCGGAAATGGTGCAGCCATCGCACTATCAGAAGTGGTGGCAGGATCAGAAGGTAAATTTGTTAAATTGATGAATGCTAAGGCGAAGGAACTCGGCTTTGAACATTATCAATTTGTCAATGCTTCCGGTCTCAGCAACTACGACATGCTGGGCATGTACCCAGAAGGTACGGGTGAAGATGATGAAAATATGGTTTCAGCAGAAGATATGGCTACACTTGCTTACTACCTCATCCATGATTTTCCGGAAGTTTTGGAAACATCCAGTCTCTCCTCTAAAGTATTCAGGCCTGGTACGAGTGAAGAACTGGTCATGAAGAATACAAATGGTCTATTAAAAGGAAAGTCTTACTATTATAAAGGAGCTGACGGACTGAAAACAGGCACGACCCCCTTCGCTGGTTCAACCTTCACAGGTACGGCGGAACGAAACGGGGTCCGCTATATTTCCGTCATTCTGGATGCGAAGGATGAGTTCGGGCAACCGAGCAGTGCAGAGCGATTCATTCAATCGAGGGAACTCCTCGACTATGGTTTCAAAGAATTTAAGAGCATAACCTATAGTTTGGATGACATCGAAACGAAAAAGGACCACACACTTCCGGTTCCAAACGGCAAGGATCAAACGGTGTCCATAAAGATAGACAAGCCTCTCTCCATCCGCCTTTCAGATCAGGAGAAAGATAAGGTGAAAACAGCACTGGAGCTTGATGATACGAAAGTCAACAAAGATGGCTCCCTTAAAGCACCTATCGAAAAAGGAGAGAAAATCGGGCAGTTGATCATCGAACCCGGGGAAGATGCAGAATACATCTTCGATCAGAAGAAAGTACCTTACAAGTTGGATGTTTATGCTGCCGAATCAGTGAAAAAAGCCAGCTGGTTTGTAAGAAGTGCCCGCAGCATTCAGGATTTTTTTGGTAATCTTTTGTAAACAGTTAATCCTCAAACATCATGATGTAAAAGATTTAGTGTTGCTTTTCTTTCCGGTTCGTGTCAAGCTTAGCTAAGTCAAGGATTTAGAAAGTAGGTGGCATAATGATCGAAGTGAAACTATCGTCTCTCAGCGACGGAGATCTTAATCGTGGAGTATTTGCAAAAAGGGATATAGCCAAAGGGGAACTGGTTCATGAAGCACCGGTCATCCCATACCCCAATGAGGAACATGAACATATCGAGAAAACATTCCTCGCGGATTATGTATTCGAATATGGAATCAATCACACAGCACTCTTATTAGGATATGGAATGCTGTTTAACCATTCATATACGCCGAATACCGTTTATGAAATCAATTTTGATAATCATACATTCGACTTTTATGCCTATAAAGACATTCAAGCCGGAGAAGAACTGCTTATTAATTATAACGGCGAAGTGGATAATGATGATCCACTTTGGTTTAATAAAGATAAGGCTGAAGAAGAATAAAGAAAAGGGATCTCCAATTGGAGGTCCCTTTTTCTTTGTCATCCGATAGAAATGTAGCTGAGTCATAGAGAGGGACGGACCTCTGATTACTCTCTATAATTGAATGAAAACCTGCGTCAAACCTGAATTCTGCGTGAATAAGGTATGGTTAATTTGAGGTCCGTCCCTCTTCCAGCTTTGTGAGGATCCTTCTTTTACGGTAGAGCATGCGGCCGGTTTCTCCTATGTCTGTAATCATGGATTTGTTGATGAAGGATCCGAACAGGATTCCGGCAATGGGAATCATTTGAAAGAGTTTTTTCCAACCAAAGTTGTCACGGAAGCTGATCATTACTTCCCGCCATCCCTGCAGCTGGGACAGGGTTTGCTCTCTTTTATCGCTATTCTCCCCGTTGAAATCCTCGAGTTCATGTAGGATGGCTTGTTTACCTACGATATCCGATGAAACGAATTGGAGGCATTTGATGATGAAAATGCGCTCTTCTTGATCATTCGGGTCATACCCGTAACACAAGGCTATTTCTTGAAGTGTTTTAAGTGATATTCCCAAAATGAATGGGATGTCGATACTTAATGTAAGAAATCCACCGATACCTGTCGTCGCTCCCTGAGTCATCGCAACCTTTTTTCTCCTATGCACAATTCCTTCGCTCACTTCATCCATATATGTGAGTGGCAGGGTATTAATTTTATTCACTGTCAAATCCAGATCTCCTGTTTTATTGAGATATCGGTTCAATACTTCCTTCTCATTTGTCAGGTGACTCCCGCCTTTTTGTATGTAACTCCCTATTTCATCCAGTGCTTGCCCGATTTTATTATGTACCATTTGGGGAGTGATCCGATCAAGGATCATAAATGGAATCCTGCCCAGTCTTTCCCAGAACCACAAACCCTTTTGGTCATCAGCCCATTTATTGACGATTTCAAGTTCTTTTAAAAGGGCCTCTCTCGTTTCTTCTGGATGCATGTTAAAGCTCCCCCTCTCGTTTTAAGTAAAAAAATAACAGGCGTCTAAGCCTGTCATTTTATGAGTATATTAAACCAGGTCTCCGGTTTTTTCATCTAGAATTTCAACTTTAATAGTCCGTACCCGGCGGTTATCCACCTCTTCAACGCTCACCTTTAAGTTTTCATAATCGAAGCTGTCACCTTCTGATGGAAGGTCTTCAAAGCTTTCAACGACCCATCCACCAAGCGTATGATAAGAACTTTCAGGCTCTGGTACATCGAGTAACTCTGTAAATTCATCCAATTGATATTGGGAATCGAATCTATATTCATTGTCACTGATTTTCTTCATGGAATGAGTTTTCTCATCTTGCTCATCCCAGATCTCACCTACAATCTCTTCCAGTATGTCTTCAAGGGTGATGATTCCGGTAGTTCCACCAAACTCATCCACCACAATCGCCATGTGCACGTTGTTTTTTTGAAGCTTAGTAAGAAGAGATGAGATTTTAACAGATTCAAATATAAACATCGGCTCACGAATCAATTCCCGGATGTTCACTTCACCAAACTTAATCAAGTGAGTAAAGAACTCTTTTTCCGAGAGGATTCCAATAATATTATCGATATGATCCTCATAAACCGGAATCCGTGAAAAGCGTTCTTCAAAGAACATTTCTTTGATTTCTTCAATCGGTTGGTTCACTTCCACGGCCTTGACGTCGATTCGCGGCGTCAGTACCTCGGTTGCAAGGATCTCATCAAAGTCCATGGAGCGGTGAATCAATTCCCGTTCTTCTTTATCAATGACTCCTTCTTCTTCACTAATATCAAGCATTACTTTTAACTCTTCCTCTGTGACTGACGGCATCTCGTGATCCTTCGAGAAGAACTTCGATACCAACTCCTTCAATTTGATAAAGAAGAAATTGATCGGTGTGAGGACCTTTATTAAGAAGAAAAGCACACCGGATATGGTCAGGGAGTAGGTTTCAGCGTTTTCTTTTGCCAATGACTTCGGGAGGATCTCACCGAAAATCAGAATTAACAGCGTCATGACGAATGTACTGATGACAAGTCCCGTGTTCCCTCCGAAAATATCAGTTGCAAGCTTGGCTGAAATACTTGCTGCAGCGATGTTCACGATGTTGTTCCCAACCAATATCGTTGACAGAGCTTTATCAAAGTTCTCAGCAATATAATGTGCTTTGATGCTTCCTCTTCTTCCTTCACTTACAAAGTTCTTAAGTCTGATCTTGTTGACACTTGAGTATGCCGTTTCCGCCGATGAGAAAAAGGCAGATAAAAGGATCAATGCTCCTAATAATACTAATGAATTCAGTGGTATATCGTCCAAAAAAAAGTCACTCTCCTGTAGTTGTTTATCTATTATGCTGGATTAACCAGAAAAAACCATTAGGGTCTGGAATAAGGCCAAGGCCTGGGGGGAGACCTGTTTCAATACTCGCTTGCGGTCCTCTGCCCCCAATGTTTCCATTGCCTGTAACACTTCATGCAATTCATTATGCAAATGCTTCATTTCATTTCGTATATGTTTGACCTGCTTTTCAAGGACGGATTGATCCACCTGTTTGGATTTCAGGAGTATAATACGATCTTTGATTTCATGCAGGGTCATATTCATCTTTTGACACTGTTCAATCAGCTTCAAGTCATTCAAAGTCTCTTCATGATAATAACGATAATTATTGTTTGATCGGTCGCATTTTAATAGACCCATTTTCGTATAATAATCAATGGTCCGCTTGGACACTTTGCTTAGTTTGGATAGCTCGCCTATTCGATACACATTCCCAAGTTATCACCTCTAGAGTAGTATACTTTATTTTAATAAAACCGTACAGTTAAACGTTACGGTTTTTATATATAATAAAAATATGCATCTCATAACTGTCACTGGTGTGAGAAATGTTTATCTCTGTGCAGTGGTAATAAGTGAATGATACCAGATAGTATGATCATTAGTAGACCAACCGAAAGAAACAACCAGGTTAATAGATTTCCACCTGCTGTGGGAGATGTAGAAAGTGTGAATGATAACCCAAGTTCAATCAATCCAAAAAGGACCAGCAAGATACGGATTCCAGTTCTGCTAAATATCCGGATCCCGATCAAAACAATTAAATAGCTGGCGCTTATGATCATAAAAGCTGGAAAAAGTGGTGAAAACTTAGCAGCATATATAAAGAAGTCAAGATCTGATATATCATTGGATCCACCAACGCTGCCGTGCATCCATTCACTGATCGGAGCCGAATACCTCCATTCCCACGGGTCTTCAAGTAATGCACTCCCCTCATACCAGGAAACCATAGACGAAAAAACCAGTACAATCAACCCAACACCCAATTGTGACCAATACCTAATTGACATAACCTGCTCCTCCCTTTTGAGGGACGGACCTCAAAAAATGCTAATATTCAGAATAAAAAACGTGTAATATCAAGGGTTTTCCTCTGATTGATGACGTCGGATTAAGGTCCGTCCCTCAATCCAGCATCATGTTCACTACCGCAAAGTATTCTCTTATCATGTAGTTGGTTGTTATGTACAGGGGGGATTGACTGCCCAGTCCGGTACAGTTCATGCTTAGTTCATCACCGATTTTCTGCGCACGAAAGATGTGGTAATCGCTTGTGACGATGACGAGTTTTTTATTGTGTAGCCCCTCTTGTTTTAGAATGAGCTTGGCATTCCTGAGATTTTCATAAGTAGTGGTTGATGTTTTGTCATAAAGTATACGATCTTCCTTTATGCCCCGGGCTATCAGGTATGAACCCATTGCTTCCGCTTCAGGGATCGACTCACCGGGACCCTGTCCACCCGAAACGACGACCGGGACATTTTCATGGATTTCAAGCAAATCGGCTCCCTTGTCCAATCTTTCCCTCAATGTATTGGAGAGCTCTCTCCCCTTCAACCCCGCCCCAAGAATGATGACGGCATCTGGCGCATCTTCCTTTATGTGATGTGATTGGAAGGCTGTTTTCAAGAGAATGGCTTCAATAATACTAAAGGATAGAATAAATAGAAGGAACACGGTGTAAATGGTTCGACTTGCCATTTTATAACGTTTATTCCCTGTGTTTTTATAAGCTGTGTGTAATACCATGATCATCATACCGACTTGTGATAAGATAGCTATAAAAATCAGCCCGAATGTGACACCGCTGAAAAAGACTAAAATCATCAATGCGCAAATCAAAACTATCTCAGATAGTATAATCTTCTTCATCCCGTCTCCTTTCAAAATAGTCATTTTACCTTTCACTATCATTCAACCGTTCCCCATTGATTCCATATATGATCACTTTGGGCCATTTTTTATTCCATTCCTTTTCCCGCAACCTTCGTTCATAAATGGCGGCTAACGTTTCTTTTTCTTTGAAAGGAGGTGTGGGCATTATTCTAAGTGCCAGTAGATCTTCCAGCCCCCATGGTGCAGCCAGAATAAGTTCATCTTCCTCGTTTAGTTTCATTGCAATTGATGTAGCTGTTTCTGGAAAACGGGATACCGCATCAATAGTAGATTTATATGGGGCTTCTCCATTAAGAATATGCATCCTTGCCTGGTTTTTTACAGACCAGGGTTCTGTTGGTTTCAACCTGTTCAATCTTGATTCAAGAAGCTTTTCAATATCTTCGTCAACATTGTAAGGATCATAATATACGACATCTATATCCGGTAAGTGTGTGTTATTTGAATATCCATGCATTGTATCCCACACCTTTGACCTAACAAAACCGGCACAGACCCACCAGTCCGGCAGATGTAAGGTTTTGGCGGCTTCAACGATGCTCATCATCCAAGCATCATTTTTCACTAAATTGATAATATCCTGTTCCGAATTGATCATTTTATCCCTCTTTTTTACTGTTTCGCATTAGCTTATTTTACCATATGATCCAAATTAAGAGGGCTTTAAACTTAGATTCATCCCATATTATTTATAAAAAAAACATGCCAGGAATACTCCCTGGCATGTTCTCCTATTGACCTCCATGAAACCAGCTGCTCGCCTTTACGCGCTCTTCTTCCTGGAGCTGTCTTTCATGTTGATTTCCTGCTTCGAATGTATTCTGAGAAAATTTACGTCTGAGAATTCCGCTTATGATTCCAAATCCAACAGCAATGCCTATGATCCACCACAGCATTCTACTCACTCCTGTCTTTAGGAAAATTCACCTTTACTATATATACGAATGAAAGTTGGAATAAGTTTCAAATTAACTTACCTTAATTCTGGAAATCTCTTCTTTCCAAGGATGAATCCAGGTAATGAAAGGCAGGATGTGAGTGAGACAGGAAATCATGATGTGAAATGGTCCATCCATACGCTCCGGCCATCGGAAAAATGATCAGGTCCCCTGCACATAATCTTTCGACATACGCCTGTCGAATCAAAATGTCATTGGGAGTACACAATTCCCCGGCAACCGTTACATTCTTTCCCTTGATCCCTGGTCGCGGAAGTGGTTCGTCAAACCACTTCTCCACGGGATAAATCGTATGAGGGTGGGACATTTTCCACGCGGCCGGAAGGCGTAAATGATGTGTCCCTCCTCTTATCAAGGCAAAATGCTCTCCGTGATTTTTCTTAATATCCATTACTTCTGCCACATAATATCCGCAGTGAGCTACCATATAACGCCCAAGCTCCAGTATCAGTCGCAGCCCCTCATGAGTAAATGTATCTTCCATTTGATACAACCCACTGGAGAACGTTTCCCAATCAAATGGATTCTCCGGTTGATGATAGTTTACCCCTATGCCTCCGCCTGCATTTAATGTAGTGGCAGAAGTTAGTGAAAACTGGGCCTTCCACCCTAACATCCTATCTCTGCAAAATGAGATGAATTTCAGGTGATCAAGGGCATCCAGGTTATTACTCATCGCATGAAAGTGAAATCCTTTTACTTCAAGATAAGGGTATTCTACAAGCTTCCTCAATAGAGTTGGAATCACATCTTCTTCAATTCCAAACTGTGTAGGCACACCTGTCATTCGGTGTGAACTGTTTGCCACATGATAGGTGCTGTTTACACGAATGAGCACTGAAAGCTTCTTTCCTTCCATTGAACCCAACCGATTTAGCCTCTGCATATCTCTTTCGCTCTCGATATTCACGGTCTGAAGTTTCCCCTTAGAAAGATACTCCAACTCCTTATCCTTTTTGGCAGGTGCCCCAAAGATAATAGGCTTATCTGACAGACTCAAGACCTTTACAATTTCCCCTTCAGAAGCTGTATCAAATCCATCGATGTCCTTCTCCAGTGCCTGAAGAATGGATGGGTCGGGATTCGCTTTAACAGCATAATACAGGGAGCAGTATCCCGGCAACGTCTCCCTAATGTGCTGAACATGATTTTTTAATGCATGTATATCATAAATATAGGCACAAATCGGCTCTTTCTTCCTTATCTTCAGAAGCGAAGGAAGAAAGGCCATGACAGTTTTAGAAATCATACTTTACTCCTTCCACAAATATCGATTACTGCGGACGATGAGGATGGTAAACAGAATTGTCCCCAGTCCCATTGAAAGTCCGGCAACATATGCATCAAATGAGCTTGCAATCCAGCCAATAAAAAGGGACCCAAGGGGAATGTAGCCACGGTCCATGAGGGCGATGCTCAAGACCCTGCCTCTATATTCCCCATCCACCTTTATTTGGATCATGATCCTGCTCAATGTCCGGTAATACTGACTGGTGAATCCTATAAGAAACATGAGTCCTGCTGATGCTAAATAAAATCCGCTAAAGGTGGTAAAAAGGACAAGGCTTGTCCCAAAAGCCAAAGTTGATACTATAAGCCATCTTCCTCCCATGACCGGTTGCCGAAATGCAAGGAGTCCTGTTGCTGTAATCGCCCCTAAAGATGATATGGAAAGCAAGAAACCAAACCCGGCAGAACCAAGATTCATCAGCTCTTTAGAAAAAATAGGGAGCATGGTCGTATAAGGGAATCCGAATATCATGGGGGCGATGGCCACGAGTAAGACAGCGAGAATGCCAGGTTGGCCAATTATGTATTGAATGGTGTCTTTTATGGACTTACTCTCACGCTTTTTTCCCTGCTCTGTATTTTCTTGGTCACCGGGAACCGTCAATAGGGTAAATATGACCAATAATGTACCTGCTGATACCCACAGCATGATGTTACTGGCAGCAAAATATCCCAAAAGTACTCCGGCAAATGCCGGTCCAACCATCCTGGCCACATTGATACTGGTTGTTTGCAGGGTTATGGCGCTCCCGAGCATACTCCCTGGTACGAGGTCTGCCAACCAGGCATTTCTGATCGGCACTTCAAAGCTCATTAACACGGACCGGACAGTAATAGCGGATAATAATAATATGAACGACGCTTGCTCTCCGATGATGAACGCAATAAAAAGAGTCGATACCAGCATTCCACTGTATATGACGAGAAGAGATTGCCTTCGATTATATTTGTCAGCCACCCCACCTGCATACAAGGAAAAAAGGAAAACAGGGATCAGCCTGCACGCATTCAAGATCCCAAGGGATAGTGGTGAATGGGTCCACTCGTACACAATCCAGTTCAGAATGGTCAAGTCCATCCAGTCCGAGCATCGTACGAAGAAACTGCCGTATAAAAATCTTCGAAAGGGTGGTGATTTCAGTGCAAACTGTTGCTGAGCAGGATAATCATTCAATGTAAACCAGCTTCTTTTCCTAATGGATTTTCCACATCAGCATAAAGATAGCCTGCGCTTGGTCTCAATCTCATCTTCGTCAATGCTTTGTGGTTTACTTTTTTATGATATAAAAATTGACGATCTTCTATCACATTTACTGGAACTTCATGGGACAGGGAGGAAAAAATGTCGTCACAAGCCTCTTTGACCAACGTCCAGAATTCCCCTTCAAATACGCCTGACGCTTCTACAAGTAGACGGATAATCTCTCCTAAATGATTCTGGAAGATTGTATAGTGCGCTTTTGAATACATTTCTTCCTTATTTTCAGTCAACGTGATACTTTCAGGGTAAAACTTCGGATACATTCCTCTTTCTTCTAATCGCCTCTTGTAAATTCTTGCCCCACCCCAATCCCTGAAATAGAATCGAACCGGCTTCCCTTTTTTAAAAACAGGGATACTATTCTGAAGATGTCCTTCTAGTGCAACACCATATTTTGTTAGCAGTGTTAGATAGCCTGGAAGTGTGACAGATAAATAGTCCTTAAAGAAGAATCGTGCGCCTTTTCCCATGGTCAGGTTACGATTCGCGCAGTATTCTGTGAGAAGCTCGGCAAGAATCGTATCTTCAGAAAAAGGAGAGGTTGCATACAAGCTATTCCCAGTGATCATGACCTCATCTTCTTTCAATTCATCCTCCCTGTTTTCTCTTACAACCACGGTCAGATTTCTTTTTTGTTCACTGTCATCTGAAATGAATGAGTATCCGGCGATTTCATCTAGTGGTAAAAAGGTTGATAACTCTGCCTCATTGCTTAGCACTTCACCCACTAAAGTACTGAAAACGGTGCTGTTTAGAGCTGTTTGAGTGGAAATCGACCTTACCGTGGACGTCATCTGACTGTTAACGGCCAATTTCACAAATCGATTGGATTGTGTAATGGGCATGACTGTTCGAAAGGACGATGTAGCATGACATTCAACGCTGATTGAATCAATAGGTACGATGATCCCCTTTTCAATTTCATTCTCGTATAAACTATATAAGGCATGATGAAATTGCCATTCATGAACGGGCATGAGTTGGAACAGTTCAGGAGCCAGATCGTTCTCTTCCATGAATTCATGGTAACGCGGAATAACTTCTTCAAACGTCTTTTCAATTACATACGGTTCTGATTCGGTGAATTCTATCCATTCTTTTCGGATCGCCAAAAAGCAAATTTTGTACGTTTGCCTGAATTCCGGGGAATATTTAGCCACATCTTCAGGACTCATTCCCATTTTGGTTTTTGAACCGGGATGCAAATGGTGACCTTCAACGCTCATCTGCTCGAAGAATGCGAGAGAACTCCACGCGGGTTCTACCTTCTTCATATTTTGGATGTACTGGAATGTGGAATGATAGTGGGATAATTGAGAGTCCGCCCTAAGCTTCTCTTTCCAGTGCGATTCTGCGGCGTAGCTGAGTGTTTGATTTGCTGTACCATTGTCAAGTTCACGAACCAGTGCCTTTCCTTCTTCAGTCAGACCCAGAAGGTTCATTAGCTCACTTGCCGTTTGAATACTACGATGGGATTCACGTGATATCCACACGATGTCTCCTTCTAGTGTGACTCGTTGAAAGGCGAGTTCGGATTTAATGGGAAATAAGATCATATACTCACCGAAGGATTTCATTCTGTATGAAATCCCTTCTTTTAATTCAACATTCTGCAGCTGGTGAAGGAAAGGCTCCCATTGTTTGTACACTTTTAACAGACTTGTGACATATACAGATCCTATTTTCTTAATTTGTACAGAATCGCTGTATAGTGAGTTTACGTTTTCTCTTAAGAGGGAAGCGGCCAATTTATGGAGTATCGCCTGTCGTCCTTTTTTTATATTCTGTTTAAAGTGTGTAACCAAATGCGGTTGCCTTTCTTCCAGGTAGCTCATACATTTTAATTCATCTTCAAGCCAGTTGATTTTTGCAGATAGTAACTTCATCAGTATTCCCCTTTCGCGTTAATGGATTGGGAGCGCTAATATATACGTTTTCCGTAAATGCATTAGAAAGACGCATCTTTATCAGTGATTTTAAGTAAGTGACAGGACCGAAGATTTCCTGTTCGAATTGAGATGCATTCTTGCAGTGGGCTGCATCTTCTTTTATAGAATCAATTGTAGATTGGATGACTTCCGCAACCTGTTCCCACAGAAGTCCTTCGGAAAGTCCGGTATCCTTTATAATTCCTACGATGATTTCTCCTAAATGGTTGTGCAGGACTGCATGTGAGAACATTTTATATAGATCAACAGCTTCTGTAGTAAGTAAGTTTGTTTTATTACTGATTCTTCCGTCTTGGCACTGTACTGGAAGGCGATTTTTTAATATTCTAATCCCTCCGTTGTCACGAATCATCAATGTTTTTGGACAATCGTTTTCAAAGATCATGATGGCATTTTGAAGATGGGCTTCCAGACTGACCCCATATTTTATGATTAAATGAATAAGTCCCGGAATAAGTGTATTGGAGTACTCATGAATAAAACGGACTGCAGCTGCTTCCACAGAAACATTTCTTTCTATTGACCATTTTTCAATGATTTCAAGTGAAAGTACCTTTCCCGACACTGGTGAAGTGTTAATTAGAGCGGCTCCTGGAACAGCTATTTGTCCTTTCTCCAGTTTCTTTTCAGGATTTTCCCTGATAAGAGCGGACAAGTTTTTTTCTAGATTGATAGATGTTTCTATCCGATGAGAACGATAATGCCCCCCGCCACATTCTGATAAAAAATGTATCTTCTCCTTAATTTCCGGATCGTGAATACAAACGATATTCAACAGTTCCGAGATTATAGGACCATTCCATACCGATGTAGGAGAAACGATTCTCTTTGCACTGGTCATTTGAACATTTAATGCTGTCTTCAAATGGTGATGTCTCCGGTTATGGGGTGCTAAAGAACGAAACGAAATGAGCGGCTGTGAAGGGATGGTCATGTCAATTGGAATAAGCAGTCCCTGTATCAACTCTTCCTTAAAATAACACTTTACAATATGCTCGAATTGCCAAGGGTGGACTGGGATGATTTCGTAGTCTTTTAGATCTTTCTGTAACTCTTTGAATTGTCTCTTCATTCCAATTTCAATGGCAGGATATTCTTTCAATAAAATCTCTGTCATGGTCGGTCCACCTTTTACAGTGCTGAATGACGAAATATCTTTATGAATGGCGACAGGGTGGACGTTTACCTCTCCCTTCCATTCTGGAGCATATTTCATCACTTCTTCCCCTGTTAATCCCAGCCTGGTTTTCGAACATGGATGGAGTGTGTGGCCTTCAATGACCGATTGCTCCAGGAAAACAAGCGGACTGAACTCAGGGTTCGAAGACTGTCGGTGCAGGTACTCAAATGTCCCTATACCTGAGTAAAGGTCCTTCTGCAGCTCCTCTGCCGCTAATGCCAATGCGTCATTTTTCACACTGTCCTCCAGTTCATTTATAAGAAGTTCTAATTGTCGGGAATCTACTTTAGGGAAAAGTTCTTTGATTAACTGTGTCGGTGTATGTATTTGGGTAATAGACCCTTCTTTTTTAACAGTAATTCTCCCTCCGATATCCAACTGTCCAAGGAAGTAGGAATTTTCTATCGGTACGGTGATCTTGACGTTTTTCACTGGTGTGATGTAGATGAGCTTTACATTTTCTTCTGTGGTTTCATAGGTGTATTGAATGAGTCCTTCCCGTATCATGGCCTGCATTAATTTATTGAGGATACGAGTTTCTGATTGTTTTAGTTTTTCATTAGCTAGTTTTTGAATCCTATTGTACTCATCTTGTTCTGAATGGCACCCAGTAGATAAAGTCATATCTATTCCTCCTTTTGATGAGAATCATTTTCAATTACAAAGTTTAATTGAAAATGATTCTCATTGTCAATCTAAAATACGGAAATAAGGAAGAAAGTCCTTTAAAGGGTCATATGTTTACTGTGATTCTGCCCTTCATGTTATGATGATGAAATACTAATAAGAACCCCATGACAAAATAAAAGAGCAGCCCTTGGTTCAAAAGGGCTGCTCTTTCATTATTCCTCTGTCGTTTCTTGATCTTCAAGCTGATCTGCATTGCGAACTTTCTCTTCGGTTGAAGAGTTGAAGTATCCGTCTTTTTCGTATTGTTTTTTCAGTTCGAAGTATTTGTCCATCGCTCTTTTAGCGATTGTTTTATTAACGTAAGGATCTTTGTCTTGATGTGAATAAGGCAGGACTACTGAGAAAGCCACTTCTGGGTTGTCGTATGGTGCATAGCCGATTAAGGTTGTGTTGTAGGTATCGTATTGTCTTTTCTCCTCTGGACTATAGTAAAATGCTTCCGCAGTACCGGACTTAGCTGCTGCATCGTATGGTGCGTTTCTAAAATTATTTGCAGTACCTTGGCTCCCATGTGCAACCTTATAAAATCCTCTCTGCACTTGCTGAATTTGTCTTTCCGTTGCATCGATCCGATTTAAAACCTTAGCATCATTTTCGTAAATCAAAGGTCCAACTTTGTCCCTTTCCTGGCTTGGTTCCCTAATTTCCTTCATTAAATGAGGTTCCATTCTGAAACCTCCATTAGCGATTGTTGATGCATATTGTACAAGTTGCATGGGTGTATATAAATCATATTGGCCAATGGCAAAATCCATTAACTTACCTGGCTCTCTTTCTGTCCCTTTTAACCCTTCGACTTCACCAGGGAGATCAATGCCCGTCTTTACTCCAAGTCCAAACTGACTATAGTAATTTCGCATGGTATCAAAAGCTTTTGGATCCATATCAATTGGCTGATCCTTCCTGTATACACCTCCAGCGATTTTTATAGCTGTTTTAAACATGTATGCGTTCGAAGAAATTTCAAGGGCATCGATGTCATTTAAGTACATTGGCCCTCTAGAAAGGTTAAACCATGATCTTTTAACCGGAGTGCCCTTTATTGCGATCGCTTCATCATACAAAACATCCCCAACATTCAACGCTCCGGTCATATATCCCGTCAATACAGTAGCACCCTTTACAGCAGACCCTACCCCATATTCAGAAGTATACGTTCCTAAAGCATAGTCCTGTAATTCAGTCTTTCCATTCTCATCCTTACCGTATTTCTTTCCAACCATTGAAAGAATTTCACCTGTATGGGGATCCATCATGACGACAAATGCCCGATCAAGAAAAGGAGATTCCCAATATTGGGATGCTTGTTTACTGAGTTCTTCTTCAACAATTTTTTCCAGTTCTTTTTGCAACTTTAAGTCAATGGTCAAAACGACGTCTTTTCCGCTATGTCCCTCGCTTACGAGCTGAGTGTCCAGGACACTCCCGTTTTTCGTAATATATTCGATTTCTTCTTTTTGCCCTTTAAGGACATTTTCATACTCAGACTCAAAATAGCTCGTTCCTACCCGGTCATTCAAAGCATAGCCCTGAGCCTTATAAGCTGTTACGAGTTCGCTAGGCAGACCTTGTTGAGAGGTGGAAACCCTTCCCAGAATCGTCCGCAACGTACTGTCATTCACATACTTCCGTTCCCAATCGGTCGTAACGTTAACGCCGGGCATTTCCGACAAACGTTCACTCACCCTCGCCATCTCCTCCATAGATACATCCTTATTCTTAATGATCTGAGGACTGAGGGCATATCCCGTATTGAACTCACGGAAAATCGCCAATACTTCTTTTTCCTGATCAGAGAATGACTCAATATCCTTTTTCGTGATTCTCTCTAACTGCATTTCGTAAATCTTTTTGTTTCTGTCATCCTCTGCAAGATCTTCATCATCTTCCAGCTTCTTTATTTCTTCTTTGGTAACCAGTTTTTCGGCTTCATCTGGATGTGTGAGGAGCCAGAAATCCTGGCGATCACGATCGGTGATTTTTTCTGTATCCATTTCAATCAGTTCAGCCAATTTCTCTGCTACCTTCAGCATATCTTTAGGTTTGGTCGTTTGTGTTCTTGTGTACGTAATGGCATTCAATGGAACGTTGTCGACGATGACATTTCGATATCGGTCGTAAATTTTCCCTCTCGGAGGTGTTCCATTATGGGATTTCACATTTTCGGTTCTTGCGACTTCTGCTTCATAATGGTTTCCCTGCACGATTTGCACAATCCCAAGACGAAGAATCAGAAGTGAAAATAGAAAAAAGACCGAAATAAACAGTAAATTCATTCTCAATGGGACATGGGTTTTTTTCTTTTTCTTCTTATCCTTCAATTTTAATAACCCCTTTTAAGCTCGTATTTTACCAAAATATGATAATGTTCTAGTCCTATTTTATAGAATTTTCGACTATTTTTCTACCTCTATATGGAACAAATTCCATTTAATTTACTACAGGTGTGTTGTAGTTAGATACAGGAATTGTGGAGTGAAGGCTAACAGAACGAAACGCAAAATATGTCGAAGGAGGAATATAGACAAATGGGGTTTCTTTCTTTTAGAATATAATCGTAGATTAGGTGCAGATAATTGAAACCAAAGATCTCCATAATACGTAGAATTGGTAACTAGATGAATGAGAGGTTGAATGGCTGTTATGTTTAGTAAACTGATGTGCAGATTCGGTATCGGGGCAACAAAGATTGATTTAGTATTGAATAAAAAGGAGTTCCGCCCAGGTGATGTCATCAAGGGTGAATATGAACTTACCGGAGGAAGGGTCGAACAGAAATTAAAGAGGATCGAAACAGACCTCCTTCAGTATAATCACTCCATCGATCGTTCATCTGTTCTTCACCAAAATACCATATTAAGTTCATCCACCATGAAAGCAAACGAACAACGGTCCATTCACTTTTCGTGCAGACTTTCAGATACGTTCCCGCCGAGCAGTGAAACACTTTCCTATAAGTTTGTCACACGCCTGGTCTTCGATGATGGTGTGAACAGTGTGGATCATGATGAGTTTCAAATTTTGATATAATGATCGTGCAGAAAAAGCCCTTCAATTTCCAGAAGGGCTTTTTGATATTGAATCAAGTTTATTTCTTACCCATTGAAAATCCTTCAAACAATCTGCCACCATGGCCATCGAGTACGGTATCAACCAATTTCACAATGGCGTTCTTTTCGTCCTTTCGATAGAATTGCTCGAAAGCGTGTACATATTCGCTGGCGAATTGCAGATCATATTCCTTCAATGCTCGAATGATCCATTTTGAAGATCCAACCCAATGACCATTCGTTCTTAGCACAAATTCATGAAGCAATTCGCCTATTGTATTGGCAATGCATAAACTTTCGCCCCGATTCGTTGATCCAATGAAGTCATCTAGAGCATCTGTTAGAAAATACCTCTTCCTTTCAATGGTTTCTAAAGACCAGCTTGGAGGTCCGTCCCTCAATAATGAGTTCGCCTCTTGTTTGAGTGCTGTGATGACAGGATGTTTGATGAGGGGAATGCCCTCTGCTACCATTCTTGGCAGTGATGGTCTAGCCCTCTCACAGTCAGATTGAAAATATTGACGGATGGTTTGCTGATTGTGTACGAAAACTTCTATCGGCCAACCGAATTCGATAAGGGATTCGCGGTATTCAGAGGGGATCTGTTCATGGATGACGACAATATCGAGATCTGATGTGGATGTCTCTTCTCCCCTTACAACACTCCCTGCGAGAATGGCGGCTTGACTCGTTGGGAAGTGTGATTCGATGAATTCCTTGGCTGCATCAATCGCTGTTGGTCTTTTCATCTTAGCCACTCTTTTCTGTAGATTAATTCTTCCATAGCCAGCAAATGTTTTACTGTATAAGACGGATATACACTTCCTGGACATTCATAGTCATGTTTATTAATCCAAATTGTATCCATTCCAATGGAATCTGCCCCGGAAATATCAGTGAAATAGTTGTCACCAATAAAGAGGGCCTTGCATGCTTCTACTCTAAACAGTTCCAGTGCATGTTCAAATATTTCTATTTGCGGCTTGGCGAAACCTATCGGCTCGGAAACAATGATCGCGGTGTCGGGGAAGATATCGTCTAGGCCAAGTCGCTTAACCTTTTCGTAAGCATTAAATACCGTCCCATTTGTGACGATCCCCACTTTTACATACTTTGATACATCAGAAAGGAAACGGTGAGTTCTGGTTTGAGGTTGTATCTGCTGTATATATGAAATCTGGAAAGTTTTAACCATCTGCTGTAGAAGTTCGGGTGTGCCGTCTATGTTTATATTGAAATCCCTCAAAGTATTCTCAAACCTCATGGAGGAGAATCTCTCAAAGCTAATTTCATTAGAGGCAAATTTGGGCCACAAATTATGATTGTGCGTAGTGAATATTCGCAAAAATTCAGCTGAATTAAGTTTGGATATCAAGGGGAATTTAGCAATGGTATTTATAACTCCCCTTTCATATGCTTCTGAGTGATCGAATAACGTATCATCCAGATCAAATAAGAATACTTCATAGCCATTAAGCCATAGAGGTTTCATGAAAGTTCTCTTCCTTTATCCATCTATAGATATGTGATTTGAATGCTACAGTATTCATAGAGACTCTGTAATATCTTCTTTCTCCTTCCTCCGTCCTATGCTGTATCCAACAACGATACCCAGGATTAAGATAAAAAGATAATCTGTTTCAAAACCGTTCGTGAAGAAGCCGCTAATGCCCCAACCTAGAATGGCACCGAATGTCAATAATAAAATGGACTTCACATAACGCACTCCTTTCAAATCAGTCCAACTTTAGTTTCTTATATTATACCAATTATGACCATAATTTGGATGAGTTCATGATAAAAAAGTAACCGTCTGACTCGCTAGAAATATTTACTATGTTCTGATTTAATGGGTTTTTTATACTGGTGGTAACAACTACCTGTTTAAAAGTTTACAGAATTATATTTCAATAGAACTATGAAAACTATTAAACTTTTATTTATCTCATTGTTGTCTGTCACTTTAGTCTTTGGTTTTGGTAATTCATCCAAGGTTTCCGCTGCAGGAACTTACCAGGTTACATATGGGGATACGATGTGGAAGATTGCCGTTAAGAATCAGGTGGGTGTTTCTGAATTAATCACAGCTAACCCCCAGATCAGTAATCCAAATATGATTTACCCTGGTCAAAGCTTGAATATTCCAGGTGTAAATTCCACTGCTCAAAACTATACATATGAAGTGGTGAAATTGGTCAATGTGGAACGTTCAAAAGTCGGTCTCCCTCCTCTAAAGGAAAACTGGGAGTTATCCAGGGTGGCGAGGTACAAATCTGAAGACATGATTAATAAGAACTACTTCAGTCACACTTCCCCGACGTACGGATCTCCATTCCAAATGATGAAAGATTTCGGCATTTCTTATCAAGCAGCAGGAGAAAACATCGCTGCCGGTCAGAGAACACCTGCAGAAGTTGTAGAGGCCTGGATGAATAGCGAAGGTCATAGAAAAAATATCCTTTCCCCGACATATACTGAAATCGGAGTTGGGTATGTGAAAGGTGGATCGTACGGTCATTATTGGACTCAAATGTTTATTAAAAGGTAAATATTCCAAAGAATAAAATCCTTTTACTTCATAAAATGACTCTGGTATCGAAACCAGGGTCATTTTTTTAATGAGAACTCTACATATGATTAATATATGGATTGGTCGATTTCAAGAATGATTGTAAAACTACCAGGATATGTAGGGATAACCTCTTGTACATAAACCGAATGAGTTCCCGTTTCTTCCCTTTTTCTTAAAACAATTCCTTGTAACAATTCCGACAGTGACTCTTCCTTACTAATGTTGATATCCATAAACACTTGATCTTTCACATACTCACCTCCCTTGTATGTTTACGGGTGAACGTCTGGTGAAGTTTCATTTTTTGAAAAATAAAAAAGAGAGCCAACACGGTATCGACCCCCAAAAGTTAGAGTAGAAAACTAACTTTTGGGGGTGTTTTTATGGCTAAATATAGTGAGGAATTTAAACTGAAACTTGTCACCGAGTATCTGGATGGCCATCTTGGATATAATTCATTGGCGAAAAAATATAACCTACCCTCTAAGACACCACTACAAGATTGGGTAAGAGCTTATAAAACACAAGGAATAGAAGGTATAAAGCGAAGAGAAATAAACAAAGCGTACTCTGTTCAATTTAAATTAGATACGATACTATTTATGTCAGAGACAGGCGCTTCTTATCAGGAAACTGCGGAACAATTTAAGCTGAACAATCCTTCATTAATTCATTCTTGGACGAAAATATTTAATGAACAAGGAGTAGATGGCCTGAAACCTAAATTAAAGGGGAGACCTTCTATGTCTAAGAAACCTAGTAAATCGGAGAAGAAGGAAGAGAAAAAGGTAACACGCGAAGAGGAATTAGAACGCGAGAATGAATTACTAAGATTGGAAAATGCGTACCTAAAAAAGTTGAGAGCTTTTCGGGAGAATCCGAATGCCTTCCGCGAAAAGCACAAGCCAAGCTCGCATTCGAACTCAAAGAAGAAGGATTCCGATTAAAAGATATTTTCCAAGTAATAGGGATTCCCGAAGCAACCTACCACTATCATGTGAAGGGTTTTGACAAAGAGGATTCGAATACAGAATTAAAAGAACTCATTACTTCCTTATTTAAAAAATTTCATGAACGTTATGGATATAAAAGGATTACGAAGGAATTAAAGAAATTAGGTCATCATATCAATCATAAAAAAGTATATCGTATTATGCGAGACCTCGGATTGAAATGTGTAAAATTCATGCGGAAATCCCGTAAATACAATTCGTATAAGGGGAACGTTGGAAAAGTAGCGAAGAACCGATTATCACGCTGGTTTAACACGCATGTCCCTCTACAAAAATTAGTAACTGACATCACAGAATTTAAATGTCTTGACGAAGAGAAGTTATATTTAAATCCCATTCTTGACCTCTATAATGGAGAAATCATCGCGTACGGAATCAGGAAACGTCCCACGTTAGATCTAGTCATGGAACCTTTACATGAAACGATAGAAATAATAAGAAATCACGAAATCTATCGAACCACCATACATTCTGATCAAGGCTGGCATTACCAGCACAATCAATGGGTGAAGACATTAAAAAAGAATAAGGTATTCCAAAGCATGTCACGGAAAGCTACATGCGCAGACAACGCTGTAATGGAAAACTTTTTTGGTGTTTTGAAGCAGGAAATGTATTATGGAGAAAAATTAGTTACCTTTGAGGATTTAAGAAGCCGGATTGAAGAATATATCCACTGGTACAATCATGAACGTTCAAAAGAAAAATTGGATGGACTAAGTCCAGTCGAATACCGAACTCAGTCCATCCAATCAGCTGCATAACAAAACTCTAACTTTTGGGGTTAGCCACCCACGCTGGCTCTCTTTCTATTAAAACGTTTGAGCTAAATCCTTTGCTCTTGCAATCGCATTTTCTTTGATTTCATCTGCTTTATCAGGCATTGCAGCATGTCCTTCAACGAACAATCCTTCAAATGAAGGGACGCCGTAAAATTGCATCATCACTTCAAGGTAGCGGTGGCCCATTTCCATCGCGGCAGCCGGTCCCTCTGAATAAATTCCTCCACGTGCTTGTATGTGTAGAGCCTTCTTGTCCGTCAGAAGCCCTACAGGACCCTGTTCTGTATATTTAAAGGCTTTGCCAGCAACGGATACAGAGTCAATATAAGCTTTCATGACAGGTGGGAATGAGAAATTCCAAAATGGTGTAACGAAGATATATTTGTCCGCCTCAACAAACTGATCGGACAATTCACCCAGTCTTCCCACTTTTGCTTGTTCTTCTTGTGACAGTTCTTCAAAACCATTACCTGATTGTAATTTACCCCATCCACTGAATACATCTGCATCGATATGTGGAATGTTCTCCTTATATAAGTCAACATTAACAATTTCATGCGTAGGGTTTGCTTCCTTATAAGAATCAATAAATGCCTTTCCTACAGCCATACTATAAGACTGTGTGTCATCGTGGGGATGAGCTGTAATATATAAAACCTTTGTCATGTAAATCGTCCCTTTCTAAATGTGAAATTCTACTACTCCAGTCTTTGATTGCCACCGTATATCTCGAAATGGAATAGTTTTAATTCAAGATTAATAATATAGGATATTATCGATTAATACAAATCTAAAGCTTACACTAATAAAAAATAAGGAATTAGTCTCATAAGATGGAGACTGATTCCTTATAAAATGCTAATGATTTTCGGTATAGATCGTTTGCAGGTAGGTTACTGATTGAAGGATCAATTGCTTTAAAACAGATTCATCTATATCTGCCATTTTGTTTATGTATACACAAGCTTTTCCCGATGTATGTTTTCCAAAAGTATCTAAAAGTTTTTCCCTATTCGGGTCACCAGTGGCAAAATAAAGGCTTATCTTCGCTTTACGGGGTGAAAACCCCACCAGTGGCGCATCCCCCTCGTGGCCGGTCTTATATTTGTAGTGATATGAACCGAATCCAATAATACTTGGTCCCCACATCTTCGCGTCGTATCCGGTGGTTTCACTAAAAATATCAAGAAGTCTATATGCGTCTTCCTTTTTTCTCGGATTGTCAATCCTCTCAATAAATTCAAGTACACTATTATCATTTTCTTTCGTTTTCAATTCATACATTTGAGCATCTCCTTTTCATTGACATCATTACTCACTACTTCGCTTTTTTCGTTGTGGATTCCTGCATGGGATATGACTTTTCTTAGTACACCATTTCCATTGACAACCAACATAGTATGAAGTATGATTGTCTCATAATTTAATATTCTCCTAAAGGGGAGTAGCTGTAACAATAAAGTCGTCATTACAGAGTGTACACTCTCGGCTTTATTGACAACAATGTTGTTAGCGAGACCTTTACCAGTTGGTGAAGGCTTATATATGTTCATTAAAGACCTTTACCGCAACCGGTAGAGGTCTTTTTCTTTATCACTTCACTTTGAAAGGAAGTAGTGGAACATGAAAAAATTAAAAACAAACCTCTCGCAACTAATAGAACAAAACAAAGAAGAAATTTTGAGCGATCAACAAGAATTAGATAAAATCGAGAAAAAAATAGACATGAAATATACTTCTACCAATAAGGAGAATGCCTAATGATTTTGCGGAAATACATGACCCTCTTCGGTATAGGTTCGGCTAAAATTGATTTGGTCTTACCCAAATCGTCATTTAAACAAGGAGAACTTTTGCATGGGTATTTCTTTTTAGAGGGCGGAATCATTGAACAAAAACTGAAGCGTGTAGAATGTGATTTGGTTATGATCGATAGAAATGGGAAGGAAGAAAAATGCATTGATTCGACTACTGTATTAAAATCGGACATCATTCGTGCGGAAGAACGAAATAAACTTTCCTTTACCTACCGTATACCCGGTAAACTCCCTTCTTTTGAATCAGGATCACGGTTTCTGTTCAAGACCAAGCTGACATTTGACCAGGGGGTTGAAAGCGTGGATGAGGATTACATCTCAATTGTATAAAGAAAAGGCTCGCAGACAGCTGCGAGCCTTTTCAGTCATGCATTTTTATTTTTCAGGTCCTCGAGTAGTGAAATGATTCTTTCATTCTGTTCAATCATCGTTTGGTTCTGTTTCCGGAACTTAGTAAAATCAAATGAAAAGATTAGAAGGAAAATAGCTAAAACAATACCCATTCATCTTTCCCCTCCTTTTTAATACTATATTTTTCTTTCAAAGTGTTCTTGTATCCAGACCTTAATGGATAATATACAAAATACAATGCCACTAACCAAAAATAACGCGACAAATAGATTATCAAAAAGTGATGGCATATCCGGTACCGTCGGCCATTCCCCTCCTCCCACTCTTTGTGCCGCCCAGAAGATGTAGGCGCTCATTCTTTCGAGCGTATAAAGTGTTCCGCTGACAATAAGAAAGGCAGAACCTATTATGAGAAGTGTACGGTCCATGTCAATGCTCCTTTTGTTTAAAATAAATTAATTACATCTCTAATGGCAACCACTACTTTCTTTTCCTTATTAATATGTAAAGGGATACGATGAATAGAATGAGAATGATGGTAAAGATTTCTGCATTCCCTATAAAGAAATAACTGTCTTCATAAGTGTATGTTCCCTTTTGATCTGTCATTAGAAATTCCTCCTTGCCATTGATCTGTCATTAGAAATTCCTCCTTGCCGTAGAAGAAGGCACCTTACAATCGGGTGTCTTTTTCTCTTAGAGCAGTTTGGACATTAGCACATTCGTTACTTCATATCCTGAATTTTGGTACAAGGAACGGGCTATTTTGTTGTGGCCGAATACGTGAAGAGAAATTTTTGAAAGTCCCATTTCCCGTGCAAACGAATCAAGTGCCAATAAGGCTGCCTTCCCGTATCCTAATCCTCTTTTGCTCTCAAGGACTTTTATGTCATAGATGAAAATTTCTTTTTGTTCTTCTTTCACATGAACCCATAAGGTCCCTACTTTATCCTGGTTCTCTTCATGATATAATGTGAATAAGTGGTGATTGATCGTTTGAAGTCCATCCGGTAATAATGTATTGAACTCCTCTTCTGCTTGTGACAAAGCAGATTCTTCTTTAAAATTGCCTGCTTTGGTTTTTTCTTCTGCATATTCCTTTATGGAATCCTTTCTCCAATCACCGTATTCGGTTTCTGTCATAGGTCTTAATTGAATCATTTTTTTGTGTTCCTCCTCTGTCTTTATTTCCACCGTATGTTTATCTCATTTACTACAACATCCGGCCGGTCCCAATGAAGAAGGTGAGTCGTTCCTGGAATACATTTTACTTCCCCGTGGGTCTTTTCCTTGAAAATGGCAGCCGTTTTTATCCGTTTTGCTTCCATGCTTTGTGGGAGAGTCGCCCTTAATAACAAAACAGGAGCTTTTACTTTGTGGTAAATTTCCTCTGCCTCATCCTTATGCATGGCACGAATAAAATGAGCGGCTGTTTCCCCGCGGGCATGCCAATAATATCTTTGATTTTGATAAAGGCAAAGATCCTTTGCTGCTTCGAGTTTCTTAGAAGACCAGTGTAATGTTTCGCTCTGGACGAGTGCGAGAAAGTCTTCCCATGTTTCCCAGACCTGTTCAAAGTCTTGTTCATAATAAGCAACTTCATCCTCAACCGTCTGTTCCGAATGACGTTTACCTTGATAGCCTCCATCAATCAAGATGCAATCCTTAACCTTCTCGGGATATTTGGCAGCATAAAAGAGAGCTGCGAAGCTACCCCATGAATGTGATAAGAAATAAAAAGAGTTTAATTGAAGTAAATTCACTACCTCTTCCAGCCAATCGGCGATGTTCTCCATTTCATAATGTTGAGCATGGGCAAACGGGTAGGTCTTTCCATGACCCGGTGCATCAATGGAAATAATCCTGAACTCTTCCCGTAAATCATATGCGATGTCAATAAAGCTGAGTCCTGTACTTCCCAAGCCGTGAAGACAGAAAATAATGGGTTTATCCGGATTTCCCCATTCAGTTACGTGTATGTGTTGATCTCGATTAAGAATAAAATATCGTTTAATGGTGTTCATCTCCTATGTATACTGACTTTCAATGAAGAATTAGGAGGGACGGCTCATTCCCCTCCACCACCACCGCAATCTCCTCCATCAAATCCACTGTCGCAGCCTGCTTGATCTTGGTTTCCATCATAGGAGCCAACGTAACCCCCATCTCCATTTCGATAGTCCCGTTTTGAAGAGCTTGATAGATTAAGAGCCATAATGGTTATAATAATCGGCACTAACAATATGATTATCAATCCTGTCATGTTCATCACCTCTTACTAATCTATACGTATAATGGAAGGATTGGTTTCAATTATTCTTCTAGTTTACCATTATCATCCAAGCTATTCACCCATTGCATGAAGGTTTTTTATATAGACCCACCCGTAAATTCACCATTTTAGAATGGGTTTCTTTCAAAAAAAAAGGACCCGAATTTGGGTCCTTCTTTAAGGAGAGTAGCAATTAACTCAATGTTTTGATGAAACCATGAATCATGAATTGTGTTAACATTAATTCGGTTCGACATGAACATGGACGTCATAGACTTCGTGCTTATCCTTCAACTCACCCTCAACCTCACTCGATATATCATGTGCCTCTTTAATATCCAGAGTAGATCTAACCAGGATCACCACATCTACAACCGTATTATTCCCGTAATTTCTTGCCCGTATATCTTTTACGCCTTTCACCCCAGGGAGATCGAGGACCGTTTTCTCATAAGATTGTATAAGCTCTTCATCGAACCCGTCCGTTAGGTAATGAGAGGCTTCCATAAAAATGTTCCAAGCGGTTTTACAGATCAGAAGGCCGACAATGACTGCTGTAAGAGGGTCTAACCAAGGAAAAGAGAATTGAGATCCAAGAATGCCGATAACGGCACCAATGCTCACCCATGCATCTGAAAGGTTATCTTTAGCTGCAGCCATAAGGGATTGACTATTGATTTTCTGTGCTAATTTTTTGTTGTACCTATATACAAGGTACATGACTATCGCTGCACCTATGCCGGTCCAAGCGGAAAGTAGGTCCGGGGATTGCGTCTTTCCATCAAAAACAGACTGTATGGCATTGTACAATACCTGGATACCTACGACCATCATGATAAACGAAGCTATCAAAGAAGCCACGCTCTCCGCTTTCCAATGACCGTATGGATGATCATGATCTGCGGGCTTCCTCGAATATCTAAGGCCAATCAGTACGGCAACGGAAGCAACGATATCTGTCGCATTGTTCAGACCATCTGCTCTTAAAGCTTCAGAGCCGGCAGATGTGCCGATAAAAAATTTCATAATAGCTAATATGATATAAGCAATGATGCTAATGATTGCCCCACGCTCACCCAGCTTTAACTGATCATATTTTTCTTGATTCACCATTCATATCCTCCACACCTTTTATGTACTTGAATATCATAGCAACCCATCCCAATGTGGGTCTATAGCAACCTTCTTTAGTGAAGCAATCTTAATAAGCAGCAGTTAACAATGTTTCCTGGAGCAAACTTTTATGAAGGCATAAAAAATAGGACTGTTTAGTCAGTCCTTTGAGAATATAGATACTATCACGATTTTTGACTCATTTAGCCTATGTGTAAAGCAAGCCTGGATCAAATACATTTGATCCAGGCTTGCTTTACACATAGGCTACTTTTCAGCTTAGCTGAAAAGCGGGAGAAACCGGGGTTTCTCCCGAATGAGTCAAAAATCTGGGTGTAGCCTCTAATTGGAAATCTAAATCAAGTCTTTTTTAGAATGCTAACCGTTTTCCCCTATCAATCTACAATATCGGCTGCAAAGCTTGGCTTAGTCAAACCAGCTTCTTCGTAAACAGCGGCCATTTTCTCTTCAAATGACGCAAATTGCTCATCCGACTCTGCGTATTCTGCGTTTGCTTCGTCTGAAAGGTTGGCAGCTCTAGTTTCATATGATTTTGCAAGGTCATCAAGTGCACCTTGTATCTCTTCTTTCTTGGCATCGAGAGCAGCCGGTACTTCAAGTGCATGCACATCTTCTGCTACTTTTTTAGCCGCTGCCTCGGCATCGGTCTTCATCTTTGCAATCTCTTCAGCACTTGGCTTTTCTTCCTCTTTTGCCTTGGCTGTTTCAAATGCGTAGATAGCAGAGTCATTTGCATTCACTGTATCGATGATTTCCATTTGATAGTCTAATAGAGCGGTTTTCATATCCATCTCATCCGACTTTGCTGATTCCTCTGTTGCTTCAGGCTCTGTTTCTTTTTCTTCTGTACTACCTTCATCGCTACTGCACGCAGCGATAAATAAACTCATAGATAGCAAGAAAAAGGGTAACATCAATTTTTTCATCTACAATTCCTCCCCATTCATTCGTTCCTACAATTACATATATTACCTTATTCTCTTTTATTTGTAAACAAATGGATATCGTTTTGTCTTAATTGTAAATTTTCCCCGAAGCAAACAATAGAAATTCCCGTGCAATGACCGTCTAAAAGGTATTCACTATCATATATGTATGGAATTCAGTATTTTGGTAACGATGGATAATAACATATTGCATAATAGGAGGTGTATCTCTTGGTGACGAAAGAATGTCCTTGTGAACGCTGTACGTGCAAGACGAAAAAAGAATGTGATTGTCCATGCTGCTGTGAAAAATAAAAAGAAATCCCTGGACTTAAATGAATACCGGGGATTTCTTTTTTTATTTATACCTTTACTTTCACCCCGACGATTTCGTCGAAGTATTGTACAGATTTCATTTCTTCATCCATCCATTCTGTTTGTTTCCATGTTTGCTCGATAAAGACTTCAGCAATCATACGTTTTCTCTCTGTACCAAAGGTATGGGCATCTTTAAGTGCGATTACACTTTCGAAAATACGTACCATAAGCTCTGCGATTCTCTTTGCATGATACGTTTGTGTATCGTGATGGGCCGTCTCAACCACCGTCAATAGTTGTTCCAGTTTCGCGATTCCTTTGGTTAAGGGAACAGCGAATGAGGTGAATTCTTCTGGCATAAGAGATAGCTCTTCTTTCATTTCGGCTAGAAAGTATTCATGAGCACGATATTTATTCATTAACCTTAGAACTTCAAGCCCTAAGATATTTGCTGTACCTTCCCACACAGTCAATACCTGGGCATCCCTGAGTAAACGTGGAAGAACGAAGTCCTCGATGTAGCCATTTCCCCCGTGCATTTCGATCGCTTCGTGAGAGAAATGAATGGCCTGTTCTGCTGACTCTTTTTTCAGAATGGCTATAAGCAGGCGGTTTAGTACGGATTCTTCTTCTGTGGAAGGAATATCATCGGATACGACACGATTGAACAAATCTACGAGATGAAATACCGCACTTGTTTCCACTTCCTGTTTGGCAGCGAGGCGGGTCAAGGTTTCTTTTACCATTGGATACTGAGATAACGGGTGCCCGAATGCTTCACGGTAGAAAGCATAATTTCGCGCTTCAAGGTAGGCTCTTCTCATGATGCCGATGGAGGCAATGGCATTACAAACCCGTGATAAATTCAATGCTTCCATCATATAGTAGATACCCCGGTCCGGTTCACCGACTAGATAAGCTTCAGCTCCCTTGAATTCTACTTCTGCAGATGGAACAGCCCGTACACCCAATTTATCTTTTAACCTGCGAATGTGGATGCCGTTAAGCGAACCGTCATCGTTTCTCCATGGAACAGCGAATAAGCTCAGACCCTTTGATCCGCTGCCTGACCCTTCTATACGGGCCAATACCATCGTCACCCCACACATACCTGCATTCGAGGCGAAATATTTTTCACCCCATAGGCGATAGTTGGTTCCATGTGGGATGGCTTTTGTATCGTTAGCGCCAACATCAGAGCCTCCCTGCCTTTCAGTTAAGAAGGTCGCCCCCTCATATAATTCGATCTCTCCAGTTGATAGGATATGAGGAAGGAACCTTTCTTTCAGCTCACGAGAAGCATATTTTTCAAGAAGGAGGGCTGTCGCCATGGAAAGAGTGACAGGACAATAGAAACCTGGCTCTGTTTGAGATAACAAATATCCCTGAGCATAGGAAAATACATAATTTCCTTTACGTCCAAGCTCAGGAATGTTTTTATGAATATAGCCGACAATCCCTTTATTGTAGGTCTGTTCAACTGTTTTCTTGTAACCTTCATTCACCCAAACTTCAGAAATTTCTTCCCCTAACCGGTTGTACTTAATGAGCTTGGGCTGGCCTTCACGATCCGTGTGGACGGCTCGCTCATCGATTTCACCGGCACAAAGTTTACCGAATTCGTTTAGTGATCGATCAGCCCAGGCGAAAAAATCTTTGTCCAAGTAGCATCGGAGTATTTCTTTTAGATGTGGATCTTCCGTATAAAAATTTTCGATTCTTTTCATTCTATCTCTCCTGAATATTGTAATTTTTTAATGAATTCGTCCCTAAGGGTTTCCATTTCAAATTTCATATCCTCCAGTTCCTGAATGAAATGGGTCACCTCCTTTATTCGCATGTTTCCATACTGTATTGTTCGTTCCAGTTGCTTTCTTCCACTTCGATCCTGATCAAATAGTTGAATCATTTCTCTAATTTCCTCTAAAGTAAAGCCGAAGCGTTTTCCCCTGAAGATTAATTTTAACCTGGTAACGTCTCGTTTTGAGTACAGGCGTCTACCTGAATCACTCCTGTCTGGATGCAATAATTCAAGTTCTTCATAATAACGGATAGTTCGCGTGGTTACATTGAAATCCTTCGCTAACTGCGAAATGCTGTAGTTCATTTGAATCAAGCCTTTTTGTGAAAATTTTGATATTTATATTTTAACATTGACGTTGACGTAAAGTTCAACTGCTTTCTAAAAAAGTTTATTCATAAACAGAACACCCTTTTCCATATACTAGTGAAAAATACGGCGGTGAGAGTCTTGGTTAAGGTATTGTTATTTGCCGATATTGGAATTGATGATACAATTGCGCTCATCTTTTCTTATCTCAGTGAAGATATTGATCTGGTTGGTATTGTGGCGGATTATGGAAATGTACCGAGAGCACGTGCTGTTACGAGCGCTCATTATTTGATGGAATCATTGAATCTTAAAGATCAAATTCCAATTATAGGGGGAGCCGAGGTTCCTATGACAGCTGAGCAGCCAAAATACTTTCCCGAAATACATGGTGAATATGGACTGGGTCCTATCAAACCTTTAGCATATGAAGGAGAAATCGAAAACTTTTTTGAGATTACCAGATTAATTGAGAAATATGGTAATGAACTTATCATTGTGAATGTGGGAAGACTTACTTCGCTTGCCAACATGTTCATCCTTTATCAAAGTCTTATGAATAAAGTAAAGAAGATTTATATT
Source organism: Rossellomorea sp. YZS02 (assembly GCF_033963925.1). Lineage (NCBI taxonomy): Bacteria > Bacillati > Bacillota > Bacilli > Caryophanales > Bacillaceae > Rossellomorea > Rossellomorea sp. YZS02. The sequence goes on from NZ_JAXBLY010000022.1 coordinate 58,757, forward strand.
ATGGGCGGGGCATTCTGGGTACCAGGAAACGTGACGGCGGTGTCAGAAGCGAATTTTCACTCTGATCCGATTGCAGTAAAAATCGTGACGACATATGCAAAGAATCTTACCATCATCCCGCTGAATGTTACTGATCATGCTATTGTGACACCCGATATGGTGAATTACATCCATCATAAAGGACGTACCCAATTGGTCAAGCCCCTGTTAGATTATTATTATGCGTTTTATAAAAATAGGAATCCGTCTATAAAAGGCAGTCCGGTCCACGATGCGATAACCATCATGGCAACAATATGCGAGGATATGTTTTCATTTCGAGAACTGCCTGTTCATATCGTCACCTCGAGCACAGGTATCCATCGGGGACAGAGCATAGCCGATATCAGGCCATATATTCAGTTCGAAGAAAAAGCAAATAAGCACCGAATCGCCTTTTCCTTTGATTATGGATTGTTCTTCAAGAGGTTTATGACGGTGATGACTGGAGAATCGTTCGAGGAAAATAATAAATAATATCAGTTCAGCTCTGACCCTTCCTTTAATGTGGACGTTGCAAGAGTCTTCCCGTCAATGATTAATGATTAAATATGTCTCTACACCAAAACACCAATTGGCGTAAAGGAACATGCTTTGGGTGTTTCTGAATTTAAGATTTATCTTTTTAAAGATTGTGAAAATACAATAGGTGCATCCACACAATCCTTGGAATCGTCAACTAATTCAATTAGAGCTATATCGGTAATCTCTGCCTCAATCTTGTATCCGCGCTCTAAGCAATGTTGGAATCCATCCGCTAATTTCTCCGGGCTAAGCTTATTTGCCAATGTGCAATGAGGTATCCAATTACCAGGAAGATAGAGTGGATTTGCAGACTCATTGAAGGTTTGAAAGTGATCGTGATGATAAGTGTGAAAATCCAGGAGTTCCCTCGTAACAGTCGGAGAAAGAAAAAGGGTGCCGAAATTTAGAAATGAACCTACTGTATTAAACACAACCTTAAGTGCTCGATCATCTTGATAAAACATTTTTAACGATTTTATATATTCTTCTTTATTTAGATCGGTATAACTACCAATTGTAAGATGAGGGCGGGCATCGTTGATTTCTTCTTCATAATAAGAAATATCCTTAGCCCTGAGTTCTTTCCAAATTTCCCTGATCCGCTCTTCCGTTGCGTCATCGAATAAAGCAATTACCCAATACATAGTAAACCACCTTTCATAATATACGTATTTATTCATCTGCCACTTCCTTACACTGTAACACAGTCTCATACTTGATTGACTTGATGTAAACGCTTAATGATCTTAAGCATGAATATTTTTATCCTCTGAAGAGATTTATTAAAAACCTTTGACATCGATAAGAATATGATGTAAATTACCTTATGGACGAACATTTATAAAATAAACAAACTTTAATATTCGTGTTTAGGGGTGTAATAATGGAAAATGTATTTGATTACGAAGATATTCAATTAATTCCTGCGAAGTGTGTGGTTAACAGCCGTTCTGAATGTGATACGAGTGTAACCCTTGGTGGACACACGTTTAAATTGCCTGTAGTCCCTGCTAATATGCAAACCATTATTGATGAAAAAATCGCAGTCTACTTGGCTGAAAATAATTATTTCTATATCATGCATCGTTTTGAACCGGAGAAACGTATATCATTTATTAAGGATATGAAGTCCCGTGGGTTGATTTCTTCTATTTCTGTAGGTGTAAAGGAAGATGAATATGCCTTCGTTGAGCAGCTGGCGGAAGAAAAACTGATTCCGGATTACATCACGATCGATATCGCCCATGGACATTCCAATGCTGTCATCAGCATGATCCAGCATATCAAAAAACACGTACCCGATAGCTTTGTTATTGCCGGAAACGTCGGTACACCTGAGGCAGTAAGAGAATTGGAACATGCAGGTGCCGATGCTACCAAGGTTGGAATCGGACCGGGTAAAGTGTGCATTACAAAGATCAAAACAGGCTTTGGTACAGGTGGATGGCAGCTGGCTGCATTGAGATGGTGTGCTAAAGCAGCTACTAAACCAATCATTGCTGATGGTGGTATCCGTACCCATGGTGACGTTGCAAAATCCATCCGATTTGGAGCGACCATGGTGATGATCGGATCCTTATTTGCCGGCCATGAAGAATCTCCAGGTGAAACCATTGAAAAAGACGGAAAACTCTTCAAAGAATACTTCGGATCAGCTTCAGAATTTCAAAAAGGTGAAAAGAAGAATGTTGAAGGAAAGAAAATGTATGTTGAGCATAAAGGATCTTTAGAGCATACCCTTATCGAAATGGAACAGGATCTACAATCCTCAATTTCCTATGCAGGAGGAACGAAGCTTGAGTCAATCCGTACAGTGGATTATGTTGTCGTCAAGAATTCGATCTTTAACGGTGATAAGGTATACTAAAGGAGAAAGGTTGAAAGGTGGGCATTGATTGCTCACCTTTTTTCATTTTATATTTTTTATGATCATGAGTTTGTAGCAGATACACCTTCATCAGTAACCATTTTTGAGTGAGGGATACGCTTATTCAATTCTCCAAGCAAACCTTTTGGATCTTTAAGATTGCCCTGAACAATATTATATTGGGGGTACCCCATTTTCACATTCATCTTAGACATTCGTTTCAGCTTATCGGGCATTTTATCCCGGTACTTCTCTTCATCAATCAGAACGAGGCCAATAAAAGCATTACGGTAAATTTTATAAGGTATATAGCCCTCTATATCTTCCCACTTGATATGAACTGGTTCGTCCGGCAGTACATACAAAATGAGATGATCCTGCGTCATGCTGACATGAGGAGCATCGTGTGAGATCTTCTTAAAGATCAGAATACTACAAAAGAGAAAAAACACCCCTCCCAACACAACGACTGCCCCTATCAGATAATTGACATCTACAAAGAAAAACTCATACGATAAAAACACACACAAGAAAACAAACATAATGCTCCCTGCCGCTATCAATCCCAACTTCCACTTGGATTCATGAAAATGAACAACTTTCTCTTCCATCATTAATCCCCCTTCCATAAATATACATATTCAATCCTTTATACCCCCATTTCCAATCAGTAAACCCCTCCCACCTGGAGGGACGGACCTCCAATAGGATAAATCTAGGGAAATTCGCTACTCTTACGGAGGTCCGTCCCTCAGAATTTTTATAGACAACGGGTGAAATATGGCTATAATTAAATTTGATATTATCATGGGAGGTGAAGGTCTATGGCGAGATTTGTGTTGATGATGCTGTTCTGTTTGACGTTTGTATCGAATCCGGTTCAACAGCAATCACATCAATCTTTCTCAACCAATTTTGATAAAGAGGCAACTATTTCAGCTCATCTGTATTTGACAGACGCCTCGATGATTGTCGATGCGGTGCCTTCCCTTGTTCACAAACAAGAGGGTATCCCCCAAAGTAAAATCACCCTTCCCCCTGACTTGCATTTTGAGTTGAAGCCATTCCAGCGAACTTCAATTTGTCTTGAGATTTATCCGGATTCATTTGGCTTCCTTGAAGTGGTCAGGACCCATTCCAATTACCTCTGAACCTTACATTCATAAATCATTCTTGAAGATCACTTTTTTCAGTGGGAAAAAAATTTATTTTTCTTGCATCTATCCATAGTGGAGGCTACTCAATATGAAAGATTATGATTATCGTAAGGAAACCATAGCTTGTTATGTCTTTTGTTCCCTATTCCTGGTATGCTTTTTCGGGCTTATTGAGATCTCTGCAGAAATCAGTGGCCAAAGGATTTTCTCTTATTTCCCGCGATTCTCCTGGGACATGATGATTAAATGGGAAGATATCGTAGAAATATTCGACTTAAAATAAGATCCATCATTCAAAGTGATCTTAAACGACACTACTAAAAAGCGAGGAAATATAAATGAATCTTGGTTTCGGTGAAATAGCGATTATTTTGTTTGTGGCACTCTTGTTCTTTGGACCTAGCAAACTCCCTGAACTTGGAAAAGCAGCAGGCACGTCCCTAAGAGAGTTCAAAAAGGCCGTAAGTGGATTAATGGACGAAGATGAACAGAATAAAGAAGAAGAGAACGACAATATAAGAAAGAATAATCAAAGCTAATTAGGGAGAAATATCAATGGGGGACGGACCTTTAAAAATGGAGAAAATAGTCTTCTTTTTGTCCATTTGGAGGTCCGTCCCTCATTATAAATCCCTTCATATGTATTTAAGACCGATTCATCTTTTCTGCGAAATAATCGTGAATAAGCCTGGTACCTTATCTTCAATTCCCGTAGGTGCATCTGATGGGAATGCCCATCTTATGCCTTGTTCCTCTACTAATTGAAGGATGTGCAAGTCTGAGCGGGCAAGAGATGTGATGATTTCCCCCAAAGTCCACCTGCGGATCTTGTTCTTTTTTGAATGAGTCTTGTCATCCGGCTTTAATAACTTCCGAAAGGCAACGTCCACTTCACTCTCTCCATTATTAAAATAGTCTCCTGCCGCTACCATTTTACTATCATCAACCTCTAATAACTTTGATACTAGTGGATGATAATCCCTCAAGATGAAAGTCCCGCCTTTTATTAGTATGTTTCTGACCATTTCAAACACTGGTGCTAAATCAATAAAATAGTGAAGAACTCCAAGTTCCAGTATGACGATATCAAAGTTCTTAAAGCTTTCTTTCAAAGGAACTTCCAACAAATCGGATACGATATAATGAATGTTCACACCTGCCGCTTCGGCTAATTCCATGGCATATCGCCTATTTTCACTCGAAATATCAACCACGGTGACCTCTGCCCCCAATAATGCAAATGATACGGCTTTATTTCCCTTTGATCCTAATAAATTCGCAATCCTCTTTCCTTTAACATCTCCCGTAATCGTCAAATATTCCGAAACTTTTCGACTGGGATCCCCAGAGAGTGTCACTGCATAATCCTTTGGCAATCCATACCGATTCACCCATGCCTGGTAAGCACCATCATTCCATCCTGCCTTATTTATCTTACTAAGCTCACTCTGATTCAAATTCTCGCCACCTCTCAGGCAATTTGTTCAGGGACGGACCTTCAAACTTCCCGCATTTCCATAGAAAACCCCATTAGATCAAGCTTTATTACTCTAAACTGGCCAACCTTTGGAGGTCCGTCCCTCCATCATAATTGGAAAAACGCGAACCTGCGGGGAATGCGGGTTCGCGTGGGGGTTATCTGAATTGTATGTTGTGTAATGTTCTGATGCTGTTTGTATCCTTGATTTCTCCATAGAAGAGAATAGTTGGTTCGATTTTGATGGTTTCTCCATCAGCTGCAGACCATTCGCTTGTGGAAGCCACTAGGAGTGCATCCTGATTTACATAAGCTTCAGATTGCTTTCTATTAGTAGGGTGGATGAACGAGATGGTTTCCTCATGCTCATCGCAGCCCAATACCGCATACGGTGAATCTCTTAAAACGAACTCTTCCGTTCCTGCATAGTATTTATGGAACACTCCTTCAGTAGGAAGGCTTACGTAACTGGATTGTAAAGTCTCTCCTGTCTTGAAGAAAGCATCTAAATCCAGAAGTTCCTTCACTATCGTCTGTCCGGAGTTCTGAAGGATCTCAGCACAGACAGCAAGAACAGGCACTTCAGGAAGAGTCAAAGCGTATTGACGCAGTGTGACCCCTATCATCTTGTCGTGCTTACTGAACGCTGTTGATATACAGATTCCACTCCATTGATGCCCTAAACGATCTACTCTAGTCACCTGTTCAATCGTCGTCTCCTCTTTCAACAGAGAATAGGCACTGATTGATTGGAAGGAGTAGGCAATACCTCCTCCCCATGGATTCCACCATGCACGGGGACCGGGTTTTGGATATTGATGATCGAGTGCTTCATTACCTTGTAGTTTCAATGAATAGATTCCAGGAAAATAATTGGCACACGCTTGAAATGAAATCACACCATTATCAACAACCCAGTTGTCATCTTTTTGCTCGATGGTTACTTCTTTAACTCCATATACGAATTGAAGGGAATCAACCTTTGCCAATTGATTGGTGGAAACAAATTCTCCAGAAACCATCTTTACACCAGGCGAAGAATGTGTAAGTTGAAGATCCAACTGAGTAACTCCCTGGTCTTTCTGAACATCTTTCAGGATGGTATCATTTCCGTTTTGTACAGTGAATGTTCCATGGATATATGGGGTCATCAATGATCTGAAACAGAAATTTATCACTTCATTAACTGGTGAAACTGCATCCCCTTTTGCTTTCTCAAATGCATACAGTGGTAATTCCTGCAGCTCACTTTCTTCGTATCCAAGGAATTCACGCCATTTCGACCAGTGATTGGATGTATTGATCCCTACTTGAATGGGACCTAGGCAGATCTCTTCATTTGGTCTAAGATTTTCCACCTGATATTCCAGAGCAAATCGCCAATCATCTTTTCTCCCAAGGGCTTGTGATGGCCACGCTAAAGAGATTGATTCACCCTTTGAAGATTCGATAAACAACCACCTCTCTGAAATGGCTTTATCATCAATGTATTCCATGAAGGGGACAAGTGATTCAGTACCGATCAAGATCCCATCGTTCTGAGGGATCGCTATGCCTTCAAAACTGAAAAAGGCAGGTTGTATCAAAGAAAGTCGTTCTTTCTCCATCGTCCCCTTGTTCACTATTTCATGCTTGATTTCAACCAATCCATCTCCATACATTTTGAAATACGTATTGAGTAGAATAGAATCGAACGACTCTGAAAGGAGTGATGTCTTAATCACCAGAGCTTCCGGCAATTCAATAAACTCAACGGATGAAGCTTCTTTCTTTGCGAACTCATCACTATAAGGTTTTCCTAACTTAGGTGTAAAAAAGGAAATGGGATCCCGAGAGAGCACAGTGGATCCTATTTTGACGGTGTGATTTCTTTTTTCAATTTCCACATAGTGTGGTCCATTGAATCCAATCCAATGCTCGTCTGTTTCCCCACCAAATTTTGCACCGTATCCAGGGAGTGCTATTCTGAGTAATGTTGTAAAAGTAGCACGTCTTCCATTCTCCCATTCAACTGTAACCCCAATTTCTTCTGAAAGAAAACCATTCTTTATAAGCTCTGCAGAAATAGGGACGGAAACCTTCCCAAATCCTGCTATCCGCTCCATCACTTCAGGGTTTTCCCAGGATACCACTTTATTCTGAGGCAGCTTGACGGTCCAAATCGTATTTTCTCCTACCTGACTTTCAATATCAAGATAAATAGTCCCCTTGCTTTGGGGCTTCCAATTCTTTTTTAACGATCTCAAGTGAAGTTTGCCAGCCTGTTTAGGAAATACACCCATTTTCAAAGAAACAGTTTTTTTATTTATCTCAATCTCTGCCCCTACAGTTGGATGGGTTTTCCATGGGCTTGGTTCATTCGCGGGCATGGAGACCCTTGCCGGTACATCCTTTACCCATTTATTTTCCAACAAGAAGGTATCTTCTAAATCATGCTTTATAATGGATGAAGATGCACCTTTTATGGAAACCTCAACAGGTTCCTTGCTTCGATTCACCACATGATAGGTTAGAATATGATCTTGATTTTCCAATAGCTTGAACTCAGGCAGATTCATTTCCACTAATATATCCTGTGTTTCAATCAAGCGAATACCTCGACCCGTTCGCTCAAATTGGATGCGAACGAATTCATCCCCGGCTTCCCACTTATACTCATAATAGGTATGATCGTTCACCTTTAACGCATCCGGTTTAATTTCTATCACACGCTGACTGGTTTCATACCAGTCATGGTTGTTGAAAAATGGCTTTAGAAGATCAATCTGAAGCACCGACGGAATGAAATTCATTAAGTGAACGGCATCATCACGCTCTTCCCAGAAAAACCCGCATTTTTTATAAAGTGGCACGGCTTTTGTATTTCCCGGCCATGTAAATAAATCAAGCCTGGGCCATTGCAATTCAACTGTTTTTTCAATCGCTTTTAAGACGAGTTTTTTTCCGATTTTCATTCCTTGAAATGCGGGATGTACATTTAATAAGGGAATGTACAGAGCTCCTTCATCTTCACGATATTCGGAAAGTCCGCAATAACCTGCTACTTCTTCACCGACCATTGCTAAAAATAAATGTAGATTTGTGGAATTGGCTTCCTTGTCCTTTACATCCTGTTCGGTTGTGATAGTAGAATCCCCACCCCAGTTCTCGCGGCTTTCATTCCACATTTTAGCAATTCCTTTAGCTAAACCTTCGTGATATTCTACGATCTTCACTTGCTCCAAAGTTGTTTTCATAATTTCCTCCTACGCTAAGTTTTGAGTGAAAGAACCTCATAATCATTGTTATTTTGAATTGCATAGACGATTGGAATCATCGTCATCGCCTCCTTTCATTTTGTTGGAAAGATTTTCTTCCCACATCCACAGTTTAAGATTTTATGATCATTAAGTAAAGAATATTCTAACTACACGAAAGATTTTTACTCCTTTAGCAATACTATCGAAAATGGGTAATAGGAATAATTTTATGTCTGCAAGACAACCCTACAAGATAAAAAGAGGGTAATCTTAATGAAAATGATTCGACTTGTTACAATCGTTCTTTGTATGATTTTTATTACAAACCTCGTAATCAGTGATGGTGCACTCCTTCATGCCCAACAGGAGATACCTTCATATGCAAAGTGGGGTAGTCTTGCAGTGAGGAAAACGAAAGAAAGATATCCTGATGCATCTATTGTAGATTATCTTCATATAGGAAAGGAATATGGAACAAAAGTTTCGACTGAGAAGTTTAAGCTTTGGTTAAAGCGAGACGGGAAAGAATTTGGTGTATTTGTAGATATTAAATTCGAAACAGACAGCGAGAAACTGATTGATATAAACTACAGAGAAACAGACCGATAACTACAAAAAAGAGGCTGGGACATAACTAAATCTATACACTCTGAAGACGAACAATGAGATTGCGCGTACACCGCTGCCCGATTCCGTGCAAGACTTCGCTTTCCTCGGGCGGAAGGCGAGCCTCCTCACAGCTGTCGCTCCTGTGGGGTCTCACCTATTCCGCTTTTCCCGCAGGAGTCTTCGTCTTGAACTCCAATCAACAGCTAGAACCTGCTTAATACATGGATTAAAAAATTAAAATCCGAACGAGTTAGATTTTTATCAAATCACTCGTTCGGATTTTAATTTATCTGAAACCATTTTGTCCCAGCCTCTTCTGTTTTCATACGATGGATTCTCTATACAAGTAATTTAAAAAGAAATGTACATTAACGGCTAATTCCCTTCAAGTACATTATCCGGTCTATTGTTATGTATTTCAGTGGAGGCGGTGGCCACACCAATGATGGTACCCTCTTCATTCAACAAGGGATGTGCATATACATTATAAGCGATTTCTCCAGAGGATAAGGGAATGGAAATCACTCGGCTGATGGGCGTCTCTCGATCCAAAACATCTTGTTTAAGCTCCATCAGCGCACGGTTTCCGTCATTTTCACTAAGCTCCAGGTCTGTTTTCCCGATATGGTCTTCCGGAATAAGATCCGGAGTATTGAAGATCCAGGTATATCGTAATTGGGTATCACAATGAGCAAGTATGACAGGAGCATTCTTTAAGGCAATGGAAAATGGATTTTCCTCCAGATTAAAACTCGATGCGTGAAAGTCAAGGACTTCACCCAGCTTGATGGTTACCTCAGGACTCGGCTTTCGGATTCCACTCTCAATTTGGGCGTAGTAGGATCTTTCTATAAAGGCTTTTGAGGCCACTTCCTGCTGTGTCATTTTTTTTCGCTTTCTTAACTTAATAAGCCAAGTTCTTTTTTTCAACCCTCATCCCCCCTTCTATATCTAAATGGCAGAAAAGCAAATGTATGCTTCATTCATGAAAGTGTCTAAACAGACACTTTTACAAGTGGGAATATTCGATATAATAGAATTGTAGGAATATTTTTAATAAACTTCTTATACCATTTCATTTATTGACCTCTTTTTGAGATATCCTTACTTCCCCATATAGCATCAAAACTTTCGTACCCTTTATTAAAAATCATAACATAGAATCCAGCGTTACCTCTATTCTTTTTTCCAAATATATTTACATAAGTTGACGACTTGCAGAGTTGATTTCAGAAGGAGGATATCATATGACAACGAAGGCCGTTCAGGGTAATGACAAGTATCTTGATTTCATTAATCGTATCAATGAAACAAAATCAGGAGTGATTCAGGAAAGATCGACCAACGACCCTTCTTATTCTAATACTGTTTCTGGTTCACTTAGAAAATGGAGGGGCGATTGCATAGAGGTGTTGGCTAATTCATTGGAAAAGCCAAATGCACACGATGCCGTCATCGAAAAATGGGCATGTTCTTCTGTGACTCTTTTCAAGCAGTTAGACGTTTCGCTTGAAGTTGCAATTAGTGATATACAGTACTTTCGCAATGAAATCGGAGCAGTGATAAAATCAGAAGCTATCGTGAAAGAACTGTTAATAGATTCCTTTTATGACCTGATTTCTCGCTTTCACTCTGGAGTGGATCAGGCCATTTTCAGGATTTCAATCGCCTTTAATCACCCGCTTTCGGATTCGATCAGCAGAGAACTGTCCATACCCATCGTGAAGGTGACTGATTCGATTGCCATTTTGCCCCTTATCGGAGACATTGATACACAACGTACAAAGGACTTAATGGAACGGGCTCTAACTAAAGGATCTGCCTTAAGGCTGCAATATCTCATCATAGATTTATCAGGTGTAAATGTAGTCGATACGATGGTGGCAGATCAGTTATTTAAAATAGTGGCTGCCCTCAAGTTAACAGGAATTCAAGCAATCCTGACAGGAATAAGACCAGAGATTGCACAAACAATGGTGAATCTTGGCATTTTCATCAACCACATCCCGACTTTTGCGAGTCTTCATACAGCATTGATTCATTTGCAGAAATTCAAAAGCTCCCTTGGTCATTAAGGGGGTTTTTACTTTTTGTCGTAACAATACGCTCAATAGTTCTAAGCTCGAGAATAATTTCTGCCGTACTTCGAAAAAATAAAGATAGAATTTCCCCTGTATCAGCTTTCACCTCAAAGTGTGGGGGAGTAAAATGAGCGTAAAGGATGAAATGTATGAGTGAAAAGAAGAAGGCCTTAAGTTCAAGTGAGCTTGCTACATTATGGATGACATATCAACAAAAAACCATGATTCAACGAATATTGGAGTATTTTATAGAAAAGGCCCATGATGAAGAGGCAAAAGAAATTCTTTTGTACACTCACTCTAATGTAAAAGATTATATTGGCAGACTTATCGGTTTATTCGAGAATGAAGGATGCGTCATCCCAATCGGTTTTACCGAGGAAGATGTCAATATAGGCGTACCTAAGCTCTTTGATCACAAATTTGACATTATGTTTTTAAGAAATCTAAAAGCCACCAGTATGGGATTACACACTCTGCATCTCAATATGTCCTATAGAAAGGATCTTATCCTGTTATACAAAGAGTTAACCGGATTCACTCAAACGGTTTATGAGAAATGTATGGATTACCTACGAGAAAAGGATGTATTACCAGGGCCTCCTGCTGTGACGGTTCCGAAGTCGATTGAATTCGCACAAAGCCCGAATTATATGGCAGGTTTTAATATTTTTTCGGATAAAAGGACTTTGAATACTGTTGAAGTAGCTTATCTTTATTTTGGAATTGAAACAAATACGCTGGGAATGCAGATGATGACAGGGTTTGCTCAAGCAGCAACCGAACCCGAAGTAAAGAAATACTTCATTAAAGGGAAAGAATTATCAAAGAAAATCGTTAGTGACTATACCCATGTCTTGATGCAAAGTGATATCCACGCCCCTTCCACTTCTGGAGCGAAAGCCACAGATTCCACCGTTTCACCATTTTCAGATAAACTTATGATGTATTGCACATCCCTCTTCACCAATTTCGGTTTAGGGAGTAATGCACTGGGTACTGCTTTCAGTTTACGCAGCGATTTACCGGTCAAGCTTGCTGTAACTGCAAAGGACATACTGGCTTATGGACATGAAGGTGGCAAAATCATGGCTAAAAATGGATGGATGGAGCAACCCCCGAGTATGGAGGACCGGAATAAACTGTTTAAGTAGCATTTGCCATAAAGTCCTGATCAACAAATAATACGTTTAAAGCAGATGCTCCGCCTATAATGAGGACGGTGCACCTGCTTTTTAATTTGTATCTCTTATTAAAAAATCGTATATGAACTTTCCAATCTTTGCGATCGTACCTTTTCCAGATTCATTATCTTCTAGTTCATCAATTAATACTGCTATGTATGCGTGTTTGTTTCCATACTTCAGTATACCGCAATCGTGCTCGACACCTGGGAGCTCCCCTGTTTTGTTTGCCACAAATACCATTTCCTGGTCCATCAGTGAAGGTAGTTTATCTTTAAATTGTTGGTGATGTAGAATATTCAGCATTTTCCCACGGCTATTGAAACTGTAATTTGGACTTTTGTCGATCAGCTTTAAGCATGTAAGAATGTCCATTGCGGAAGTATGGTTATTGTATCCCTGCTCTATTGCTTGAAAATCCATGAACTTCCTCAGTAGCTTCGTCTGCTTTAAGTTCAAAGAATCGCATAGCCCCTGTATGGCACTTGAACCAAGACAGTCAATAAGAAAATTTGATGCTGTGTTATCTGATACGATGATCATAAGAGTGAGAAGATCTTCAATGTTCAAAGATATTTCCTCAGAAAGTGATGCAAGGACACCTGCCCCTCCGACTCTTCCTTCTATAGGGATTGAAACTTTATCAAGAAGGGAGATCTTCCCTTCTTCTGCCTGGCGGAAACCCTCCAGTAAAATGGGAATCTTGATCAAACTCGCTGCAGGATAAGATTGATGACCATTGATTTGAATAAATTGGGTTGGGAGTTCGACGGCGACACTGACTCTTCCATTGGAACACATAACGACATCCCGTATGTTTTGTTCTAAAGAATTCATCATAAATATCTTTATTTCGTTACTGCCACTTCAGCAGGATCTCCTACAATTTTCTTATCGTAAAGGTGACAGGCAACAAAATGTTTTTCCTCCACTTCCTGCCATTCAGGTTTATGAGTGGCACAAGTTTCCATGGCTGCAGGACAGCGCGTCCTGAAAACGCAGCCACTGGGCGGATTGATTGGACTTGGGATTTCTCCCTGAATGATCATCCGTTCCCGTGCATCCTCTACATCCGGATCAGGAATTGGAATGGCAGAAAGCAATGCCTGGGTGTATGGGTGAAGAGGTTTTTTATATAGCTCCTTGCTTTCAGTCAGTTCAACAATATGTCCTAAATACATAACACCGATACGATTACTGATATGTTTGACCATTGAAAGGTCATGTGCAATAAATAAAAAGGTCAATCCTTTATCTCTTTGAAGTTTAGTCAATAGATTTACAATTTGAGCCTGGACTGATACATCTAGTGCAGAAATCGGTTCATCTGCAATAATAAAGTCAGGATTTAGCGCAAGTGCCCGTGCAATCCCAATTCTTTGACGCTGTCCCCCGCTGAATTCGTGTGGGTAGCGATTTGCGTGATCGCGATTTAGCCCCACATCTTCCAAGAGCTGATAAATCCGATTCATCTGCTCTTTTTTATCATTATATAAATTGTGTGCTTCCATCGGTTCAGCTATGATTTCCCTAACCGTCGACCGGGGATTGAGTGATGCATATGGATCCTGGAATATCATCTGCATGTTCCGGTAAAATGACAGCTTTTCCTTTTCCGAGAGGGCATGGACATCCTTGCCGTTATACAGCACTTGACCTTCCGTGCGGTCATATAGTCCGATAATGGTTCGTCCGGTAGTGGATTTTCCACATCCTGATTCACCCACCAATCCAAAGGTCTCCCCCTTGTAAATATCAAATGAAATACGATCCACTGCTTTCAAGGTTTTTCCTTTATCCAGCTGAAAGTATTTTTTTAATTCTTTTACTTCGAGTAACTTCTGATTCGTCATGATGATTCCCCCTCTTCTACCCAGTAACGTCTGGCCACGCACAGCTCTTTTTCGTAATAAGTGCCTTTCAATGACAAAATCTCAATCGATTTACCCGTATTTGGCGAATGAATCATTTTATCGTCTCCGTAATATATGGCTACGTGATGTATACTCCCTTTTCCTTCCTCATAAGCAAAAAACAACAGGTCTCCAGGCAATAAACGATCCAGGGGTACATCCGTACCATTTCTCGCCTGATCATTTGCGTCACGGGGAATCAGGTATCCTTGGGCTTTACACATCGTGTAGCTGAAACCAGAGCAATCAAACCCGAAGCTTGACATCCCTCCCCATAGGTAGGGAAGGTTAAGAAAAGATTCTCCTGAAGTGACAATATCCGCACCACTTCCTTTTCGATCGTTGACTTTGTTATTGGATATCATCACATCTGCTTGTTTTACGAATCGGGTACCTATCGGTGTCTCTACTTCAATTGACTCATCATGCTCTTTCACAACCGGCAAAATGGTTTGAAAGCTTAGTTTTAGTTCAGCCTCGTTATTTTTGTTAATTAAGTCCGCGAATTCGCTGATTATTATAGCATAAGAATCAGAAGGAGAGAGCTCACCTGGTGTAAGCTGAGCACTTGGAATCCAACCGGGATATCCGCGCTTGTCTTTAGAGGAAGGCTGATCTGGAATAATGACATGGGACCACCCTTTCCGCTCTTCCGTAACGAGTACTTCCTGTCCGAATAACGCTTGAGATTGTATACGGTTTTCATCACAGAGTGCCAATCGACTTTCATGTGTTAAAGTCTCCAACCATTTTGATATCTTGACAGGATTCACAACGGCAGGTTCATCTACCTCACGTACCGAATCAGGATTGGTCCATACGGTCGCAACAGGTACGGCTATAAGTGCTTTAGTCGTCAATTTCCTTCCCCCTTGATTGATACTGATACTCGTTCTATTCCAAGGCCGGAACTTTTCGGCATGGAAATCTTTCTTCCGTTGTACACTATTCCCCCCACAACAATATCTTCTGCCAGCATAAGTGGAGCATCAAAATCAAATCGTGTGACATTCTTCCTGCTCGCGGCAAAGTGAGCAGCGGCAGTTATCCCCAAGCGTGTCTCAATCATACTCCCCACCATGCATTCGACACCGAACAATTCTGCCATATCGCTTATCTTCTGAGCCCGATAAATCCCACCGGCTTTCATGAGCTTAATGTTGATCAAATCCGCGCTCCTGGTTTCTAACACTTCGAAGGCTTGATGTGGGGAGAAGACACTTTCATCTGCCATAATAAGTGTTTCGACTTCATCCGTTACTCTTTTCAACCCTCTGATATCATGCGCAGGCACAGGCTGCTCGACTAATTCAATTTGGAGGTCAAGGTCTTCCATTTTTCGTATTGCTTTTACAGCTGCTTTAGATTCCCATCCTTGATTGGCATCCAATCGGATTTTGATATCATATCCTATACGTTCACGAATTCGCTGGATCCTTTTGATATCTGTAGAGATATCATCTTTACCGACTTTTATCTTCAATACGTCAAATCCCTTTTTTACATAGGTGGCTGCGTCCTCAGCCATCTCCTTCGCACTATTCACACTTACTGTGTAATCCGTCTCTAGCTCCTGCCGATATCCCCCAAGGAACTGATAGAGTGGTAAATTACATCTTTGTGCCAAGCAATCATATATGGCCATGTCCACAGCTGCCTTTGCGCTTGAATTATGTACAATTAAAGAATGGAGTTGTTGAAATATATATTCGTAGTTCAACAGACTTTTACCCAACAATGCGGGTTTGATCACTTGTTGTATGGCAGACTCTATGCTTGATAGGCTATCACCCGTAATCACCACGGTCGGGGGTGCCTCACCCCAGCCGATGATCCCGTTGTCACATATTAATTTTACGACGACGGCTTCTGCCACTTCCACCGTCCTCAATGCAGTCTTGAATGGGGTGTGTAATGGGACCGCAGTCCTGAATGTCTCAAGCTGATGAATATTCATTCATTACCACCCCCGCGAACTCCGGTTTCAATCGTAAACGTATGGTCCCGTGTATCCAGCTTTCCTATGCTGCCTACCGGAATGGCAATACTTGGGGATGAATGCCCGATATGAAAACCTTTTAGTACGGGCTTACCTGCACTTGCAATGTGTTCCATCAGTACCTCATCAAGAGTCAGGGAACGTTCAGGTTTCTCAGGTACACAGTTCTTGAAGTCACCGATGATAATCCCGGAAGCTTCATTGAATTTATTAGCCATTTTTAACTGATTCACCATTCGATCCACTTTATATGGTTCTTCATCAATATCCTCAATAAATAGAAGTTTTCCTTTTGTATTTACTTCAAAAGGTGTTCCCAAGGTGCTGACCAATAGAGTGAGGTTCCCTCCGATGACGGGACCGTTTGCTACTCCTTCTACGACCGTTTCAAGTTTGGATTTCTCATACGTATAGACTATGTCTTCTGTATGGAAAAGCTGCTGAAACGAATCCTTTGAGGCGTTGTGAACGTCAGAGAGTCCGATGTCAGAACTTAACATCGGTCCATGGAAGGTGACAAGACCGGTTTGTTGGTGAATGGCAGTATGTAAAAAAGTAATATCACTATATCCCCAAAAAATTTTCGGATTTTGGCGTATCAATTCGAAATTTAATTTTGAAACGATTCGGCCTGTACCAAAACCTCCGCATGCACAAAAAATGGCTTTCACGTCTTGATCTTCAAACATTCTATGAATATCTTCTATTCGATCACTGTCTTCACCTGCCAGGTAACCATACTTCTTATCTACAGAATTTCCTATTTTAACGATTAATCCCAATTCTTCTTCAAGAAAACGTAATGCTTTTTGTAAAGGTTCAGTTTTCGGAGGGCTTGCAGGAGCGATGACTCCAACCAGATCTCCTTTATTCAGTTTCGCAGGTTTCTTCATGACACATACCGGACCCCTTTCGTAGAAAAAGAGGGAGTGGACGCGCGGCCAAAAGTGCGGCTTTGGGTCCCTCCACTCATCCTGTTTTCAATCCACTATTTTTTATCTGCCCATTTTAATTCCATATAGCCGACAGGGTGACGGACGATACCTGATACATCTTCATTTTGAAGGTACACATGATTATAGAAATGTATCGGAATGATCGGCATTTCATCCATCAGGATTTTCTCCGCCTCATACATCATGTCAAATCGCTTCGCTTCATCGGCTTCATTCATCGCTTGTTTGATTAGGGTGTCATATTTTTCGTTACTCCAGCCTGTACGGTTCATGGAATGCCCTGTTTGGAAATTTTCAAGGAAGTTGATCGGATCTGCGTAGTCTGCTAAGAATGAGCTACGTGATAATTGGAATTTCAAAGCCTTCTGTTCATCCTGGAATACGTTCCATTCCATATTGGCTAATTTAACGTCAACATCTAAGTTTTCCTTGAACATTTGTTGAAGAGCTTCAGCAATTTTTTGATGAGTATCACTTGTGCTGTATGTTAAAGTGACTTCCGGAAGTTTATCGTATCCTTCCTCTTCCATCCCTTTTTTCAAGAGAGCTTTTGCTTCTTCCACATCTGTTTTCACCAAATCTCCATTTGCTTCACGGAAGTCCTTCCCAGAAGGGTCTTTAAACCCTTTTGACACAAATCCGTAAGCTGCTTTTTCTTTGTTCTTGGTAACAAAGTCAACCATTTGTTGCTGATCCACCGCCATGGCGAATGCTTTACGGATGTTTTGATTTTGGAAAGGCTCTTTTTCTAAATTGAAACGATAGAAGTACGTTCCAGCCTGGTCTTCTACATTTACTTTGCCTTCTTCGAATAACTGTTTACTTAAATCCGCCGGTACGTCAGCTGTATCAAGTTCACCGGTTTTGTATAATTGATAATCCGTATTTGTATCGTTTACCATAGCCCAGTGAATTTTATCTAATTTCACTGAATCTTTATCCCAATATTGATCATTCTTTTCCATGACGAAGTGGCTGTCATGTTCCCATTCAGTCAGTTTGAACGGTCCATTAGCGACGAAACTATCCGCTTCGGCAAACCATTCCGGATTTTCTGTAGCAACCTTTTCGTTGATGGGGAAAAATGCCGGATTCGCAATCACGCTTAAGAAATACGCTTGAGGACTTGTCAGTGTAACCTCGAATGTTTTCTCATCCTTCGCCACTACTTTCACATCCTCGGCTGATCCCTTTCCTGTGTTGAATGCCTCTCCACCTTCGATGAAGTATCCAAGGAAAGCAGCCGGAGAACCTGTGTCCGGATTTAAAAGGCGTTTCCAGGCGAATACGAAATCCCCGGCTGTGACATCATCACCATTAGACCATTTGGCATTGTCCCTAATGTGGAAGGTATACACTTTGCCATCTTCCGAGACGTCCCACTTTTCAGCCATGGCCGCTTCAGGTTCGTGATTGGCATTTAGTCGGGTCATCCCTTCCATTAAGTTGTTCAATGCAGTCCATGAATAGGAATCAAAGCCGATCGGTGGATCAAACGATGTGGGCTCTGCCCCGTTGTTCAAATGAAGTACTTTGCCTTCTTCTTTTTTCTTGCTGTCTCCACTACTTGATTCACTGCCTGCGTCTTTCGTGGCCGTACAGGCAGCCATCACGAACAGGAGCATTCCCACTAGAAGAACGGATATTACTTTTTTCATGATTTTCCCCCTCTTTCACTATTTATCTATCAAACAATCAGCTTATCGAATCGTTAAACTGACCGTTGAAAGCATTTCCTTGGCTCTTTTATCCTGTAGCCAGCAGTCCACATGATGTTCTTTTGATATCTGCGTTTTGACGGGATACACACGGTCGCATACTTCCATCGCCATTTCACATCTTGGAACAAAAGGGCATCCGATAGGCGGTGAGAAGAGATCAGGCGGTGAACCTGGAATCGGAATCAGGTCTTCCCCATCAAGATCAAGCCTTGGTACCGATCTCAGTAATCCTTGAGTATACGGGTGTTGGGAGTGATAAAAGATTTCTCTTCTGTTCCCTTCCTCTACTATTTTCCCTGCATACATGACGGCTATTCGATCCGCAACTTGTGCCACGACTCCTAAATCATGTGTGATCAGAATAATGGAGACACCTGTCTTTTTCTGGACTTCTTTGAATAATTCCAGTATTTGAGCCTGAATGGTAACATCCAGGGCAGTTGTAGGCTCATCGGCAATCAATACATCCGGTTCGCATACGAGTGACATGGCGATCACGATCCGCTGCCGCATCCCCCCGCTGAATTGATGTGGATACTGCTTTAACCTCTCTTCGGGATTCGGAATACTGACGAGTTTCAGCATGTCAATCGCTTTTAGTTTAGCCTGTTTTTTGGAAACATCGTTGTGCTGCAGAATCCCCTCCATGATTTGATCGCCAATGGTCAGGGTCGGATTGAGTGCTGTCATGGGATCCTGAAAGATCATGGAAATATCCGCTCCACGTACCTTTCTCATTTGGGCTTCTGATTTGCCCAAGAGATCCTCTCCCTTAAACAAGATCTTTCCTTCTGTTATACGACCTGGTGGATTCGGTATCAGTCTCATGATACTCTGTGATGTGACACTCTTTCCACAGCCCGACTCCCCTACAATCGCCAGGGTTTCACCTTTATGTAAATCAAAACTTACACCCCTGACCGCCTTTACCTCTCCCCCATATGTCGTGAATGAGACGTGGAGATCCTGCACAGATAAAATTTCGCTCATGATGATTACCTCCTTAGTTTCGGATCAAGTGCATCCTGTAATCCGTCACCCAACACATTGAATGAAAACATCGTCAATGAAATGAATAGTGCCGGGAAGAATAAACGCCACCAGTAACCTGATAGAATCGTAGATAAACCGTCATTTGCCATCACGCCCCAGCTAGCATAGGGTGCCTGAATTCCAAGGCCAAGAAAACTTAGGAAAGCTTCCGCAAAAATAGCACTTGGAACAGTCAGTGTCATCTGTACAATGATCGGTCCCATGGTATTAGGTAGGAGGTTCTTTCGAATAATCCTCGCCGTTTTCGTTCCGAACGTTTTAGAAGCTAAGATAAATTCGTAATTCTTTATCTGGAGTACCTGTCCCCTTACAATTCTCGCCATACCGATCCATCCAGTTACCGTCAGGGCAACGATGATGGTCAAGAGGCCCGGACCCATGACCACCATTAAGAGAATGACGACAAGCAAATAAGGTAATCCGTATAAAATTTCCACAATTCGCATCATGACATTATCCGTTTTACCACCTTTATACCCTGCAATGCCACCATAGACAATCCCAATCACAAAATCGATAAGTGCTGCCATGAATCCAACAAATAGGGATATACGTGCGCCATACCAGGTTCGGGTAAAAACATCTCTCCCCATATCATCTGTACCAAACCAGTGTTCACCAGAAGGTGGCAGGTTTTGGTTGGAGAGTGTTTGCTTCGTTACATCGTGTGGAGAAATGATGGGTCCGATGACTGCCATCACAACTAATCCGGTTAAGAATACCAACCCAAGCATAGCGAGCTTATTTTTCATTAGACGGTTCCAGGCATCCTGCCAATAGGAAAGACTCGGTCTCACCACCGCTTCCGCATCAGTTTCATTTCTCTTCTTCGGTGTAAACCATTCATCCTTGACGTCTGAAGTAACGAGTGGCTCTTGTTGTTGTGGAATCCCCATTATTTCGCCTCCTTCTTATGTAGCTTAATCCGCGGATCCAGGAAACCATATGCCAAATCGACTAAGAACAACATGATTATGAGAAACGCACTATAAAATACAGTCGTTCCCATGATGACGGGATAATCACGCTGATTGATGCTCTCAACGAAATACTTACCCATTCCTGGAATGGCAAAGATTTGTTCAATGACGAAAGTACCCGTTAATATCCCTGCGGCCAGGGTTCCAAGTACCGTGACAACCGGAAGCAATGCATTTCTTAAAGCGTGTTTCACTACAATCTTCACTGGTGACAATCCTTTAGCACGTGCTGTCCTAATATAATCCTGTGTCAACACTTCCAACATGCTTGAGCGCGTGAGACGGGCAATGATTGCCATTGGTCCCGTTGCTAATGCGAGTGTAGGAAGAATCATATGTCGCCAGCTTGTCCATGTGGCAACAGGAAGGATCCCCCACGTGACCGCCACTTGTTGAATCAATAAAGTCGCCATTACGAAGTTCGGGATTGAAATTCCAAGGACCGCAAATGTCATCGCCATATAGTCGATGATTCCATTATGTCTAAGGGCCGCGAGCACCCCCAGCATAATGCCGGAAAGAACTGCAATCACGAGGGTTGTCATCCCCAGTTCAAATGAAATTGGAAATCCCCTTCCCAACAAATCGTTCACTGTTTGGGATGGCTGAGTGATAGAAGGGCCAAAGTCCAATGAAATAAGTGATTTTAAATATAGAAAATATTGAACCATCAATGGCTCATTCAAGTGATAATGAGCTTCTAGATTTTGTTGCACCATCTCACTTGTATTTCTTTCTTCATTAAACGGGGAACCCGGTATGGCATGCATCAGGAAAAACGTTAATGTGACAATCAGCCATAGGGTAATGACCATGGCCAAAAGCCTCTTCAATAAATATGTACTCATTGTTCTCACACTTTCTAACAGAATGTTGTTCTCATCGCGAGCTCAGTCATGACAAGCATGGCTCTATAGGCTTCAAGGATATCCTTAGCAGCAAATCTCACCGTCGTTGTCCCTGTTTCATGTACGGTTCCCGGCATAAGACTCGCCCACTCCGCCTGTCCATAATTGGCAAACTCAATCCGTAAAATAGGATGTTCAGGCGGAGTGAGTGGTTGTACATTTCCCTTATTATGTATTGCTTCTTCCGTTCTTTTCATTAATAGTCGTCTTGATTTTTCCGGCGTGAGACTTTTTGCAACAGAACGGGAAATGGTTTCCTTTACGACTGCGGTCGTCACATTGGGGATCAATGATTCTGCCTCCAGTGCTGCCTGATCGTCCCCGGCAACCATTAACACAGGTACTCCATAGTACCCGGCAACGTATGCATTAAATCCCATTTCACCAACTGCCACATCATTGATATACATGTGTCGGACACCGAATATCATGGAATGGGACATTACCCCTTTCATGGAAGCCCTGGCATGATAACCAACGAAAAAAGCACCATCAAACGTTTCATCCAGTCCTTGAACCATGGAATATGGTTTCACTCCACCAGATATCAACTTCGTTTCAGGGTGCAGCCTCTCAATCAACAGATTATTCATTTGTGAGTGACTATCATTCACAAGTACTTCTTTGCAACCTGAATCAAAGGCTGCAGTTACAACGGCGTTCGCTTCATCGGTCATAATGATTCTTCCACGTTCATAATTATGCTTATTCGATGACACATGAGTATGATCCACAAGACCCGTAATACCTTCCATATCAACGGACATATAGACGTTCATAAATCGCACCTCCTTTCATGGGTATTATTTATTAAATTTTCTTAATATTATAATTATTAATTCGGGTGATTTCAACATTTTTTTGAATAAAAAGGAATATATTCCTATTCTCATAAAATAAGGAATATTGAATCATGGTTTATTTCATTCATTAGGATCTTTCTCTGTCCAGGAAGGAAAAGTAGTTAATTAGAATCATCAATTCTGATTGAGATTAATAATGTGATGGATTTTATAATGAAAATCACACCGCGCTCTTTTGTTCGGGGGCATGTCATATTTCATTGAATTTAAGTATTTGACGGAGGACATATGACATATAGATATTATGTTGATATATTCGAATGTATTTAGTCAAAATGAAACTCTCAGTATAATTTTCATTACCAAATTGATTGATGACAAGAAGCATTTTAATTACGGTTTGCTGATAACCTAACTTTCCCTATTTAAAATATCACCACGTTAGCCTGTACTTAAGCTATAATAAGAAAAAGACCTGGAGAATTCATCTCTCCAGGTCTTCAACTTGGTACATGTATATTAGCTTATTTTATTCAACAATTTTTCTGAGTGCTGAGAGCCCATTTCTGCCACTAAATCAAGTAATTCTGCTTTCGTTGTCTCATCTAGGCCTTTATAAATAAGGAAAGCTTGTGTTGCATCAGAAGTAATTAACTTTCTGTATAACTTTGAGATTCTTTTACTCCTGTGGGTGTCCATTAGATCCTCCTCTATAAATCCTTTCTGTTATTATAATAAATATAGGCTTGTTTTTTCAATATATTCTTCAAAAATTAATTATGTAACAAAAATGAATCAATCCTATTACTAAACGAATTTAGGTCAACCTTGGAGGAGAAAATAATTTTCTTAGACCTTTACACGTAGGTGATTATCTTAAAGATAAATCAGGTGATAACGTTCCGAATTCGAGTGCTTCAAGGATAATTTCCTCAGAGAATCCTGTGTACTGAGAAAGCATTTGAATCGTAATCTTCTGAGAAGTACGGGAAGCCTGGTTTCTTGCCATATATGTTTGATACAAAACAATGGAGTATCTGTCATGTATATTGAGCAACGATCGTCACAGCTCCTATTATTTTCTCCTCACAAGGTCGCGGGTAAAGGTTAATTACTATTTACCCAAAGTTTCATTTTGAAAACGTGGCTGTTCAGTTACATTTTTATCGCTTACGTTCAGCTTCTTACATGCAATTCATACTGCTTAAATTCTCCATTATTGGATGAGAATCTTAAGATATTTTGATCCTTTGGAATGCCATGAAAGTACGCACCGATTGCACCGGTTGTACACCTGTGACCGGAAATCAATATATGTTTATCTTCCGCTCCATGGAGCGCTGTCAATTCTTCCATGAAGTGTAAAACCCTTGTCATGTAACTCTCAGCATCCTCCACTCCATCATAGCACGATGAATCCGGCAATGGACCATTCATGATCACCTCGCTTTTTATCAGGCCATCCGCCTCGCCTAAATCATAAACATCTAGTCTTGTATCAACCTTGCACGACATAGCTGTAACAATTTCAGCCGTTTGAATGGCTCTTTCCTGTGGAGAAGAAAAGACGTAATCGAAGTTGATATGACTTAGTTGGTGTTTTAAATCCTGAGCTTGTCTGAGTCCTGCTTCATTTAATGGGAGACCATTTCTGCCTTGGAGTCTACCTTCTTTGTTTCTATCGGTTTGGCCGTGTCTAATAACGTATATCATGTAGATCCTCCTTTCATTTGTATCGATTCAACTAATCAAACTGTTCCATTGAGCTGATGAATCTGTTTTATTGATCCTTCTTCCTCTTATGTACCTCGATTTGGATGACCAGATACGAAATTCCCAAAAACCCCACAATTCCAAATACTCCTGCGATGATTCCTTGAACTGAAGAAGTGAAGATTGTCATTCCCAGCATGATGCTTAATCCTACGAATAGAAGAAATAACCAATGGCCGTATCGATTGACAAACTCTGTGATTATAATCCCCTCCCAAAACTATGGATACTTCCATTTTAGCATAATATTCCAATTTACCCCCAAAAAAATAAGCCATCCAGAAGGATAACTTATTTTTCCCCTATAAATTTTCAAGAAATAATCTTACTACGTCTGCCCCACCAATGACTGTTCCCAATGTACTTCCTAAATTTGCAAGTACGACAATGAGAAGGATTCGGGTTACTTTGTTTCTCCAGAATCCCTTAATGCTCAGTACATCCTCAGGCAGAGAATCAAAATCACCGACATTGGGCCTGCGGAAATAGGCTTGAACGAACCCTGCAAACCAACCGGCTGCTAGAAGAGGATTCAATGATGTAATGGGTGCTGCTACAAATGCCGTTACAATGGCTAAGGGATGTCCCAGTCCGATCGCTACTCCAAGGGCAGAGAACCCGCCGTTCCACAAAATCCAGCTGATTCCCTGCTGAATCCCTGCATCGGGGTTTGAGATGAACGTATAGGCTATGACGGCCAGGATCATGACAGGGATGGCCCACCCGATGACTTTTGGCCAATTAGATTTAGTTGGACGTTCATTCAATTTATCCAGATTATGCTCTTTATAGATTTCTCTAGAGATACCTGGTACATGTGCTGCCCCAAGTACTGCGACAATCTTATTTCCTGGAGCGTCTTTGATTTTCTGTGCCAGGTATTGATCCCGTTCATCGATTAAGGGTGTTTTCAACTTAGGAAACACTTGTGTGAATTCATTCAGCATTGAATCAAGCATATCCTGGGATTTGATTTTTTCCAGTTCTTCCTCTGTAATTGTATCATTGCTAAAGATACTGTATACAATCTGGGTCAGTAGCTTGGCCTTCCCGCTGAAACCTACACTGCTCCATATCCGGGAAAATGTCACCTGGATGTTCCGGTCAGCAAGGACGAGTTCCGCATTTAATTCTTTCGCGGATTCGATGCCCTGAATCATTTCCTGTCCCGGTTTGATGCCGAATTGTTTGGCCATCCGGCGTTGGAATGAACCAATGGCAAGATTCATGAGGAGCAGAGTGGATTTCTTATCTTTGATCACTTGAAAAATATCAGTATCTCTCCACTTATCACCTTCGACAATTGATTGATACCTTGGTTCGTCCAGCTCAACACAAACCGTGTCCGGTTTCTCGTCTTCTATCACATCTTTTACCTGTTCCGCACTCTGTCGTGACACATGAGCGGTCCCGATTAGGATGTATTCCTTCCCATCCATATGTATTCTGGTAATATTCTTTTCGTTTTCTGTCATCATCGTGTACCTTCCTTTAGTTCCGCTGACTTTCAATAACAATCTACCTCATAATGATAAACTAGTTTTGGCAAAATTTAAATAAATTCTGTTCATAATCATGAAAGATCTTGATTTTTTACGATGATTTCATATGTTGCGGAATGATCAAGATTGGTTTTGGGAGTATTTTTTTCTACCCGACTTATAGGGGATCCGTTTAGCATATTGGATAGAGAAATTCGGATATATGATATATACAATGATCAGTCGATCAAAAGTGATGATACATACTTCATTCAGTGAACTGGAAAAAAGTAGAGTGCCAGAAACAACACTCTACCCCTACTAATATTTCTTTTCAATTCTTTCTTGTAACGTTTCTATTTTTTCTGGAAGTACATACAGGTATTCAATCAGACCTTCCAATAATTCCATAAGTAGGCCAGCTGTTTCATCATCTATCTCCCGTTCCAATTCAAGCATCTCGTAGAAAGCAGACTTGGGATGGACTAAATGGCTGAGGGCCTGGATCGGCTTTGATAGATCAACATTTTTCGGAAGCTGATCGAATTGTTCCGACAAAGATTGCCCTGTGGATTGATCACCATTGAAATTCTTCAGTACACTCTCCAGTACCCGCTTAGACATAACGGCTGTAGCAGAGTTATCCTTCGACTGGCTGACGTTTAATGCGGATCGAAATGATCTGACGAGGTCCTGTGGGATCCGTTTATTCCCCTGGATCTGATCCAAGGGTCCGTTCGTGGCTAAAGGATCATAAATATAAAGACCGGCTTCCTCTCTTGTATGAATCGAATCGTCATTCAACATAATAACGAAAACGGCCGGTTTCTTACATTCCGAACAGTTGGCCTCTGCGAACAACCCAGTCTTATTCACTTGATAGAAATTGGCTTTCAACACAAATTCACTGGTCTTAGAGCAACTTGGACATTGACTTTTAACTTTCTTAGGAACTTTTTGATAACCGTACTGAATGTGTGACAGTACGGATCCAGGTAAAATTTCTCTCATGTGAACCTCCTAGAAAATGCAGCTCGACAAATGGAATTTTCATTATTTAGAATTTTTCAGTTAAATAAAAAAGCGCTTACCTTATATCAAAATTATACCTTTGCTAGAAAGTATTACAAGGTTAAATATTTGGAAAAGAAGATTTGTGAAAATGGGACTAATGATGAGATTAGAGTGGTGAAATCATCAAAATAACAGTTTATCTGTGCAACTTATGTAGTCCTTCTTCCACTTCTTTTACCATGGAATCAATCAGCTCATGTACATAAACATCTTTACTGAGTCGTGGGCTTTGACCTGACCATAAAGACATTAATTCTTTGTTATGCAGATTGCCGGCTTCCTTTCTAATTTCTTTAGTCAATTCGTTTTGAATAGGGTACGGAAGGAATTGACTCTCATACTCCTTCATCGTTCTTGTAAATGTGTTTGAAAGGCCCCTGGCCGGTTTACCGCTGAATGCAGATGTGACCGTTGTGCTTGTCTCTTCAGCTTCTAAAATGGCTCTTTTGTGGATGGCATTTGCTCCACTTTCTTTCATGGTTAGAAAGGCGGTTCCCATTTGAACTCCTTTTGCACCCAAAGCGAGAGCGGCTATCATACCTCTTCCATCCATAACTCCGCCTGCTGCAATAACCGGTAGTTTCACAGCATCCACTACCTGTGGAATCAGGGAGAATGTCCCAATCATTGATTCTTCATAAGCACCAAGAAATGTACCTCTATGCCCACCTGCTTCACTCCCTTGTGCCACGATCACATCCACTCCACACTCTTGATTGATTAACGCTTCCTTTACTGATGTAGCAGTTCCGATGACTTTGATTCCTTCTTTCTTCAACTCTTTTACAATTTCCTTTGAAGGAATTCCAAAGGTAAAGCTGCAGACTGGCACTCTTTCATTAATGATGGATTCAATTTGTTTTTCAAAATCTGCTTGATTTATAGTGAATTGGCCATCAATCAATAAATTCATTTCTTTTTTGAAGGGGTCCAGTATTTTTTGCATGCTGTTCACTTGTTCTTCTCGGCATTCCGGTTTCTCGGGTATGAAAAGGTTTACACCAAAAGGTAAGTCTGTTTGTTTTTTTACTTGTTTTAGCGCCTCTTTAAGGTCGGCGACAGGCATATACCCTGCTCCAAGCGTCCCAAGCCCGCCCGAATTCGAGACAGAGGAAACCAGGCGCGGGGTGGTGACCCCTCCAGCCATTCCAGCTTGGATGATGGGATATTTTGTCCCCAGACTCTTACTTACATCGTTTTGATACCACATATTCTCCCCTCCAGTTATCTAATCTTAGATAAATTATGTCAAACGGAAGCTGTTTGTACAACTGATTCAAATGTAACTCTTCTCTTCTCCAAAAAAAACGTCCAAAGCAATGAACGCTTTGAACACTTTCCATCCTATTTAAATGAAGTAAATTTGGATACTTTTTTCATAAATTCCTCATACGATCCAAAGTGCTTATTCCAAGAGTTGTACCATTTCCGTATCGTTTCCAATAACCAAAATGGTAAGGCTCTTCCCTCAATAAGGTCATAATGGTCTTCATAAGCTTTTTTCAAGTGCTCCCATCTGAAATCATTTCCAGGATGTACATACTCTGATACATCAATGATCTTCGCTCTCCCATTTTGCAATAAAATGTTTTTTAAATGGATATCACGGGGATTTAGTCCTCGCTCACGAACATAATGTCTCGCCGCTTCGACATCCTGAACCACTTGAAATGGAATCGGGATACCCTGCAACAGACAGTCAAAGAGTGTTGGTCCTTCTTCATAACTTAATACTAGTAATGTATCATAAGCTGCATAGCAGGTAGAGAAAAAAGGAGAATCCCCGATGGTTTGATAAACGTTTTCTTCTATTTTTATTTTGGATCTCTTATCTTCAGCATACAATTTGAACGCGAAGTTAGGTACATTAATAGATTGAAAGACCGCCGCATCTGTCCCGACTCCCACGCATCGTAATGTTTCATCGCCACCATGGATTGTGACAGGTTCATTATTTGCATTAGAAGACACGGTCAATTGAGTTAAAGATGATAGAGCGACTTCCCAATTATTATCCATAGGCTCTCCCTTCGTCCAATTGAACTCTTTTAAAGGTATGATTGGAGATCGTACCTTATTCAGGATAATATAGCATCTGCCCGTTCCACATTTCAACTCTAAGCCGTCGACATATTATATTCAGTTTTAAACCTCTGGTAGAATATCCCAGTTTTAAATATTTGAGGCTATGGCTTATACTGCTTTGACTAGTCTTATCATTCGTCCAAAAGATTCGTCAGTCGAGTGATATGAACTCCCAACGCTTCGAATATTCCCCTGCAAGTGACATCACTAACCCTTTCCCTGCACCCTTCAAGTCTTTTGATGGTCTGCGTGCATACATTTGCTTTCGATGCTAACTCTTCTTGAGTCAGTTGAGATTTCACTCGAAACAAATAAACAATCTCACCCATTTGAAGTTCGTTAATAGTTGAATCCTTCTTTGTTAAGCAAGCATTAATGGAGTTGCATAATTTCTTCATGTCATTCATAGATAGACCCCTCCAACATTTGGCAAAATGGTATTTACTAAATATAAAGAAATTTCTTCATATTAGCAAGGGGAAGATATCAACAGTTTCTATTTGCACTATATGGTCCTAATCATAATATGTAATGGTAAGTTTAAAGGACGGAATATGAGACTTTTGAATGAAGATAAGAGACTCAAGGGGAAAGCTTCTCTCGTTAGTGAAGCATAGCGTATTTGTTATAAAATTCATTAGTCATAAAAAACAAAAAAAAGCATCTGATTAGATGCTTTTTCTTTCAATCTACGCTCGATCATAATGCAAGGAACAAATCCCATCTCAGGGAATAATACACAGTGCCTATTCCAACAAACACTACGATCAGGCCGATAATGTTCTCTATGAACTTTTCAGGTAACTTAATAAATTTAAGTACCGTATATATTAGTGTAGTCAACGATATGGTAACTAGTGAAACAATCGCTATATTAATAGCGACGGTTTTTACTGGTTCTGTAAATAAATCACTGAATTCAAACAAAGTGGACCCTCCTGATTTTATTCAATTACCTAGGCTGAATATGTAGTATCAAGAAGACTATTATACTAGAAATTCCGTAGAATGAATAGTAGCATATCGTTCTAAATCAGTCTTTCATAATAATCAAAAAATACGAAAGATTATTATCATCCCCCTTTTCAATTCACTTGATCAGCTGACAGAGTAAAATTTATTGACTGTCTCTCCTAACCATTTAAAGGACACATGTTTATAAATTTTTCTACCAGAAATAGTCAACGTGATGACTGAAGTGCCTTAATAAAGGATGGTAAGTCAGCTAAATCATCAATCACACCATCTGCATGCTTTGCATCTATCCAATGGGCATCCTTCTTCCAAACACCTTTCATCCCTGCCTTCTGGGCACCATACACATCATACTCGGGATGGTCTCCGATAAAGATGCATTCTTGAGGTTCTACTTGTAATCTTTCTACTGCCCGTTTAAAAATTTCAGTATCGGGCTTTTTTATACCTTCCCACTCGGAGACAAGTATTTCTTGAAAGTAAGGTTTTATTTTGAGGGCAAGGATATTGTCCATCTGAAATCGTCCATACCCATTCGTGATCATCCCCAATCGGATTCCTTCCGCTTTTAATTCATCCAACATGGTAAGTATATGAGGAAAAGGGATACAGCTGTATTTAAATCGTTCTATGTAATCGTCGAGAAATGCTTCAGATGTTAACTTAGGAATCGAAAACTCCTCAATAAGCTGTTTATATACTTTGTCTTTCCATACGTATCCCCTTTGATCTAGTTCGATGAATCTGGATATATATACATTTTTCGGAATATGATGAAGGCAATGGTAAAGGCGTTCATACTGATCAGTGATGAATGCCTTTACAGACGCATCCCTATTTAACAGCGTTCCATCCAGGTCGAATATGGCAGCTTTTATCATCAGATCCGCATTCCCTTCCTGGCTTTCACAATTAAAGTAGTTGGTAAATAGCTTGCTTTATCAAAGCTATACCATCTATTGGAATGCCTCTCAACATCCACTTGGGATAAACGCACCTCTTCAATCACGTTTTCGATCAAGAAGCCTTTCTTGATGAGCGTGTTCAGATAGGTACTGACTTTGAACTGCTGCATGATGGCAGGATGCGTCCACGCCTCATGGTCATAGGGTCCTTCACTATGATAGGGTTGGCTGAAGATGAGGTTTCTTCCTGTTTGTTGAATACGATTATATAAAGGGTGCTCCCAGCTGAATACGAAGATGCCGCCATCCTTTAGGTATGAATATACATTGGATAGGGTTTGATCCAGGTCTGTCGTCCAACCCAAGGCGTAAATGGAATAGACAATGTCAAAATGATTCTCGGGTATTCCTGGATTCTCTTCCATTGGTGCTTCAAACAAGGTCACATCATCATCTGACAATAATTCTTTAGCTGCCTTGATTTGGCTGTGAGATAAATCCAATCCCCACATCTCCGAGGCGTGATTGTCCCTCATATATTTTAGTGAATGCCCACTACCACAGCCGATATCCAATACCCTTTTTCCTTTTATATCCCCAAGCAGCTGTAGCTCATCTTCAGTTGGTGCAAGTGGACCGTATTCCGGCAGGGGATTTCTACCGTAGAAACGTGGCGCGACTTCATCCCAGCTTTTTTTATTAACCGATAGTGATTGGTTCAAACTTCCTTCCCCTTTCTGATCATTAGCAGTTTTTCATCATTAAAGCAGAAACCATGTACACTTGTAACACGTGAGATTTCGGGAATGAATGATTCCTGTTTCCATGTTATTTTCACTCTCGATTTCCCCCATATGATATATTTTCCGCCATTTTTCCCTCAAAGGAGTGACTTTACCATATATCCACTATATTAACGCATTTTAGAATATAATGGAAAGAGATTGATAGAAAGGAAGGTTACCTATGGGATTAGAAATGAAGACCAATTGTGAGACGTGTGGGAGGAGCTTGAATGACCATGCGTACATTTGTGTCCATGAGTGTACTTATTGTGAAGGCTGCACTGCTAAATATGATTCTATCTGTCCGAATTGCAATGGGGAATTGGCCAGAAGACCCAAACCGCCTGCCGGTATGGAACACTGAGGAAGGTAGCATCCGGGGTTGAGGGGCTTTGGTACAAAACACTTGGAAACGCAGGTTTTGAAGGCTGTATGAGTTCGAATGTTATAAGGATCTTATGGCTCTGAGATAGTTCTCAGAGCCATAAGATCTATTCAGGCTTTACTATTCTTTTCTTTATTCAAAAATCTGTGTAGCAAAAGCCCGGTCACTATTGTTGAAACAGTTAAAGTACACGCACTCAAGACAGCATTGAAACTGTAGTCTTGTTCAATGCCATCTAAAATACTAGAGTAAATGCCTGCCATTATTCCTGTTAAGATAAGCGTATGAATACGCAACGATTATCCCCCTCTTTATCCTAGTTGATATCTCCGAGATAAACCTTCGACCTTCTTCCGACTATATATGAAGCTATTTCTTTAGGATATAATCTATAATTCTTCAGTGCATCCAAATCAATCCACTCCACCCCTACTTGGTGACTATCTGGATTCGATGGAGCATGATGATCGCTCCATTCATGGAGAAATGTACATTTAAAATAGAATTCTACTTGATGTAAGTTGAAGTCGAAAGCCGCATGCTCATGGTTTTTACCGATATACTCCCTTATATGTACCAGCTCCCCTACTGCCACGACTTCCCCTGTCTCCTCTATGCATTCTCTAATTAATGCTTCATGAAGTGTTTCACCTTTTTCCTGTCCCCCACCGGGAAAGAGATAGAAAATACCATCATCATCTTTATTTTTAGTCAGAAGTATTTTGTTATTTTGGATAATGATGGCTTTTGCTGAATTGCGGATTGACATTGATTATTTTCCCTTCTATTTCGCATATTTGTTCATATGTATAGAACATGCTATTCTGAGATTCTTTGAAAGGCATGCGTGTGACTGGACGAACTTATGCCACTGCATGGTTTCACCGCTCACCAGAACGCACTTAATAACTTTCTATACTAATCTTGAAAAATCCTGCTTAAGCTGGAAGCTCATCTTCTTAAAGGCAGGTAGGATATCTATAGCTCGAAAGGATGATTTCTTTGATTGATCTCACTATAATTGAAAAAACAGTCGAAAATCTGCGTAAAGCATACCAGCTGCCTGGTATTTCAGTCTGCTTGACTGATTCTTCTGGAGAAGACTATATTATGGCAGCAGGCGTTAAAGGATATGTCCAAAATACATTGTTAAATCCTTTCGATCATCAACGTATTGGTACTTTAACAAAAATGTTTACTAGTACATTGATCTTGAAATTACAAGAAGAAGGCCTTCTTTCACTTGAACAATCCGTCGAATCCATCCTTCCCGGTATCCTGAAAGAAGGCAGAAGGATATCCGTTCGTCAATTGCTTCAGCATAGATCGGGCTTAAAGGATTATCTAAGGATGGATGTCGCAGGTACGAAATGCATTGAACATGAGGTCTCAAGTCTGAATGACTTCTTCCCCCCTCAAAGTCTTATAAGACTGATCGCCCATCATACTCTGGAATTTGATCCCGGTACTAAATATAAGGACTCCCAAACAGATTATATCCTTCTTGGAATGGTCATAGAGAAATGTACAGGCATGAAGATTGAAGAAGCAGTCAGCCAATGGATTATTCAACCGCTTCAACTGAATAGGACATACTTCCCGATAAAGAATGATCTAAAGTTCCCCTTTGCAACAGGGCACTCGAATGCCACCCCGGACTTGTCTGACATATCTGATGATTTGAAAGACATTACAGATCTCAATGTTTCCATCATGTGGACTGCCGGTGCTCTTATTTCAAACCCTGCAGAAATTCAAACATTCATGAAGGCCCTGTTCACTGGCACCCTCTTATCACAAGAATCACTTGAACAAATGCTGGCTGTTCATCAGACGGATGTTCCCGGTCAATATTACGGTTTGGGAATTGCCAAGTACACGTTTGATAAAGGAATATCTGCTTACGGTCATCATGGATTGATTCATGGGTATGAATCTGTGACACTTTATTTTCCTGAACATGAAATATTCACGACGGTTATTGTGAATCAAATGCCGGTGGGAGTTGTAACACTTGCACACCAGTTATTTCAGGAGGTTCTTTAAAAAGAAGTTCGTGCAGGAGTGAAAACGTTCAATGATGGGCGTTTTCTTCTCCTTATTTTGCCTGAGACATTGATTGAAAGAGTCTGCCCTCCCGCTATGCCTAAAGAATGGTTATAGCCCTATCAATTCCTATTTGTTTAAAGTTTACATAATAATATTATGGTTATTCATCTTGTCAATGAACTCAGAACTTATTAGAGGAATTATTTATGTTTTTTAATTTGTTCATGGATTTTTTCTAATTCCTCAAGTGATAATGTGCCTAAAGAAGCTTTAATCTCATTTTCGAGCTTTTTTTTGTTTCTTTTGCGGTAACCCTCCCACCATTCCCGCAGGTCTTCAGTATTCGTAAGGAGGTAGTCAATATCGATTTCTTCAATTTCATCATCGGAAAGATAGTGAAGGACCGCTGCTAACATTTGTTCCAGCTTTTCGATAGTTTCATTCTGCTGTACTTGTTCATTTTCGGATTTAATAGAAGTAGAACTCTTTGTCATTTTTCACCCTCCTTGGAGTATGTCTTTCATTATAGTATTGCCTAATTCCCAACCATTTTTACTAATTAAGGAAAATAGCTAATATGTTTCCTCATTATAGGTCTATTTTGTTATTTCCCCTTCAGAAACAGCTGAAATGCCATAAAGTTTTAATGATGTAGTGGCTCTCTAACTAAAATTAACCTCGTTTGTTCACCACCCTTTTTCTTTGTATGGTTAACCTACCTAGGAATACAAAGAACGGCGCGCCGGTCAGAAGGAAAGTATATTGGAGAAATTTGAGGAGCTACATTTGCAATATGACCGGATGATTCATAAAATTATTCATTCATTGCACATCTATAAAAATAAATCGGAGTACTATCAAACCGGCCTCATCGCCCTATGGGAGGCTTATCAGAATTTTGATCCCGAGAAAGGAGCTTTTCCTGCGTACGCATACTCATTTGTACGTGGCAGAATTCTGTCGCAGTTAACAAGTGATAATCTAAATGAAGAAAAGAACATTTTCAAAGAAACGGAATTCTTTAACATGATAGAAGATGATCATATAAATGGAGGATTAGCAGAAGAATTGTTGTTCAGCTATTGTGAAGGTCTGACGGTGAATCAGAGAAAATGGGTAAGATATACGTGTATGCATATGCTTACAATCAGTGAAATTGCAGAGGTGGAGAATGTATCCCTATCTGCTGTGAAAAAGTGGCGGAAAGGAGCGAAAGATAAGCTTAAAGGAATGTTAGAGGTGAAATAAACATTTATATGTTTGATGAACTTATAGGAATGTAAATCTTTGAAGGGCCAAATGAAGAACTTGGCCCATTCCATTTCTATCATTTTGTTAAACTACATTTCTTTAATTACGGCCATTTCCCTGCCAAATCGGTCACCGTGATCGACAAATCCAAGACTTCTATATAAGTGATGTGCACCCAGATTATCAGGGTGATATCCTACAACGATTCTATTCACGTCGAGTGACTCTTTCATTTCTATTAACATTAAATCTGTTGCCGCTTTTCCGATTCCTCTACCCTGATGGCTTTCATCAACCATTATTCGGTATACCCAATGACCGTCCAGTTCTTCTGGTACAGTATTGAACATAAGGAAGCCAACAACCATACTATCAAAATAGATGGCAAAAGGTTTAATGTGGTCTCGAATTTAGATTGGGCAATGGATATGGAATTAGGTTCAATGAATGGCAGCTGCTCTGTTGACAACTTGAGCTGACAGCATTCATACCAATTTTCTTTATTTAGTTCTTGAATTCTTACTCTATTCTCTTTCAATCGGTTTCCCCTTTCAAACAATGCAAATTCGGATGGAATGTTCAGATAATTGAATTATACCATAAATTTCAAAAAGGGAAGCGTTTTCACTAGTTTTAGAGAAGGTATTCGCTTTTCCCGATATTAGCTTTTTGATGAACGAAGAAACCGTGGATATCGAGCGATGGCAATCATTCCACCTACTGCTCCGGAGAATATCAGGATAGAAATATTGAAAAAAACGTCAGCCACAGATCCACCCTCGAGAATGATTTCCTTATATCCTTCAATTGCCCAGTACTGAGGCAAAACCTTACTGATCGATTGCATAAATTCAGGCATCAGCTCCACTGGCAGCCATAACCCTCCAAGCATTGCACCTCCGAGTGCGACGATCTGTGTCATGGCAATGCCCATGTTCTCCGTTTTCACCAACACTGAGAGGGCCATGCCCCACCCCGTTACAATGAAAGCCAAAGATAAGGAAATGGAAATCAGTGCAAGGGGATCCCCTAGTGGGAGATCATAAACGACGACGCCAAAACAGAATAATACTGCTATCTGTATCAAGACGATCATCATAAAGGGAATCCACTTTCCTATAAAATAGTCCTTGATAGGCAGTGGTGTACTGGCGATCCTTGCGACCATTCCTTTATCCCGATCCTTTACGAATCCGATGACCATGGAAATCATAATATAAAATGCGAACATGATCGTATATCCTGGGATGATCTGGGTCACAACTTCTTTATAACTTGTATTCTCATCTCCCGAAAAGATGGAAACAAAGGCGATAATGAAGACGATCGGCAAAATAAATGTCCAAAACCACAAGCCTTTATCCTGTACATTCTTCTTTAATTCCATTTTTGCAATTGCCCACATGTGCATTCCTCCCTGTATTACGAATCACGAAGCTGTGTTCCTGTTAGATCAAAAAAGATATCCTCCAGTTTTGGCTGATATAATTCCAGCCTTCTTGGAAGGATGTTTTGGCTCCGGAAATCCACAATCAGGTTTTCCAGTGCAACAAGTGGATCAACACTATGTAGCAGAAATCCATTTCCTTTAGATTCGAGCTCACCGTGGACAGATAGACTTGATTCATTTAATCCTTCCCCCGAAATAAACAAGGATGGTCGATTGTATTTCTGCAACAGTTCATCCATTGAGCCGCTTTCAACCAGCGTTCCCTTATCAATCAGAGCAATGCTGTCACAAAGGTGCTCTACTTCCTCCATGTAGTGACTGGAGTAGATAATGGTGCTACCCTTTTCTTTTAACTCATGAATGATTGAAAATATTGAATTTCTTGATTGTGGATCAATTCCAACAGTCGGCTCATCCATTATGATAATAGAAGGATTATGGAGTAATGCGCATCCAATATTCAACCGGCGCTTCATCCCACCTGAGAAGGTACTGACCTTATCTTTCTTGCGTTCATATAATCCGATCTGTTTCAACACATTCTCACAACGGTCCTGTAATTCTTTTCCTTTAAGTCCATAAAGGCTCCCGAAATACCTTAAGTTATCTTTGGCAGTCAGTGTTTCCTCCAGACAAATATCCTGAGGTATGTACCCAATAAGTTTTTTCACTTTTATTCTATCTTTCATAACAGAGTGTCCTTTGACGATGATATCCCCTTCAAAATTTTGTAATACTCCGGATAAAATTTTCATTAAGGTGGATTTCCCTGCTCCGTTGGGACCTACAAGTCCAAAACATGTGCCTTCCGGGATTGTTAGACCGATATTTTGCAGCGCTTGGATAGCTTCATACTGCTTACTTACATTTACAATCTCAATCATGAATAAACCTCCTCCATCACATTGGCGCTAATATATCGTACGAATTTGAATTGGAAATAGTTTCACTTAATGTAAAGAAATTAAAGAAAAAGGAGTGGCAGCCGGGCATCCACTCCTTTTGCCATATATAATTTACTCCTATCTGGTGAATTTACTTAACTAAATACAATAATATAAAGGCAAGGATCCCCAGAAGGACAATCATAGATGTATCTTTGAATCCATCTTTTACACGAATATGGGCCAGCATTCCACCGATTGCTGTTACACCGAGAATGAGAGAACCAGTGACGATGTACGTTTCATTCCAGTAACCAAGGACCAATAATGCAGCACCCGATAATTCCACTAAACCAGTGACGATCCGAAACCATTGAGGTAATCGTAAATGCTCAAATACTCCTCGTTGCACGCTTGACCTGGTTAGTTTTCCTACTGCAGCCATCAAAAACATGGCGGCCAAAAATCCTTGTAAAACCCAGATGAAGATGGTCATGGTGTTTCCCCCTTCGAATTGAAAGCAGTGGGCCCTGATACATAAGTATGTTTGATTGGATCATTTTATACATATGAACAATGGATTCATTTGCCCTCCTTGAAATATTCTTGCCATCTTAAAAGCGTGCAGAGCTTATCAGCTCTGCACGCTTTACAACCTACTCTTTAACTTTCAATCCTAATAAGCCTGCAAACCCAATCGCCTGCTCAGGGGAAATTTCACATCCGGAAAGCCTATCAAGGGCAACATTTATCCGGGTAAACCTGCAGGTGCTAATATCAATTCCTTTAAGGTCAGTCTGGGTAAAATCAATTTCATTCAGATCACATCGATCAAAGCTCACTTTCAGGAGCTCACAGTCAGAGTAGTTTGCATTTTGCAAGGAGGTTTGGTTAAATTTCACCTTTTTCATTCGAGCGTCAACAAAGTCACTCATATTAGCCAAACATTCATCAAAATGTACATTTCCTAAATTCGCACCGGAAAAATCAATCCCCATTAATTTGCATTCACTGAAGCGGACCCGATGGATGATTCCCTCACATAAGTTTGCATTCGACAGGTCGCAATTTTCAAAGACGACATCTGTCATATCAATTCGAGGAAATGATGCACCTGCGAAAGAAACATTTTTAAACGTCACTTTAGATAGTACAAGTTGGTCGATATGTTCCTGATCCAACCTCGCATTTTCTACCGTACAATTCGATAGAAAGGGATCTTCATCATAATAGATATCATGGAAATTTGCTGTATCTTGGCGCGCTGGAATTTTTGGATCCTCTATTTTAAATGTATATCCCATTTTTACACCTCTATCCTGATCATTTAGTATAAAGAAACTATAGCATGAAGAAAAAAGAAAACTAGTCTTGGATTTTTTTCAGGGGTGTGTCTCGCGCTGAAATCACTTAACAAGCAGAATTGGTCGTGGCTTTCCAAAGTATGATTTCCCATGCGCAATGTTTCGAGTTAAAATAAGAAAGGAGAATATAAAGTGAGGTGTTCCACATGAAGGTAATAGAAACATCGCGACTAGTCTTGAGATGGGTAGAGCCTACTGATGCCGCATTTATCATGAGATTATTAAATGAACCTGGATGGCTTAAATTCATTGGGGACAAAGGTATTCGCACAATGGATGATGCGTTGAATTATATCGAGAATGGTCCACGGGCCATGTATGAACGGGAAGGATTTGGTTTGTTCCTGGTGGAGCGCAAGGATGATCACATCCCTATCGGTTTATGTGGGTTGATTAAACGTGATGGCCTTGAAGATGTTGATATCGGCTTTGCATTTCTAATGGAGTATCAATCTCAAGGATATGCATTTGAAGCAGCCAGCGCTACAATGGATCTTGCAAAAGAAAGAGGAATGGAACGGATCGTAGCGATTACCACCAAAGATAATCATTCTTCTTCTAAACTTCTTGAAAAGTTGGATATGAAACTGGAGGGGTATGTGATACTTCCGAATGATACAGAAGAGCTCAAAAAGTACATATTGGACTTGTAAATAAACCGGAACCATCACCCTAAGAACCACCAAAGAATTTGATGGTTAGTGCTGTATTAACAAACTCTATGAGTGAAGCAATAATACCCCAGTTGCAACTCCAGGTTGCAGTTCTCTCTACTTTATTAAATGCTGTTTATATAAACATTGTTGCTTTTGGATGTAGCGAGTGGCGGTTGATTTCCGCTACAGGTGCTCGCTTTCCGCGGGGCTGGCGGTGAG
>NZ_JAXBLY010000023.1:0-71191 GCF_033963925.1 Rossellomorea sp. YZS02
AGTGTAACATGTTCATTTTGAACTTTTCATTGAAAAATGTTGACAAACTATTAGCTGGTTTAACTGGAACGACTATAGAATGAAATGGATATACAACAAAATAAATTACAATAAATCAGGAAGAGATGCATTTTTAAGAGAAGTGTATGGGGAAGGGGATACATTCTTGTATCTGCCACTGTATGTCGGGCTTCCGGTCTTCCCTCATGGACTTCATATCAAAAATCATGAAGTGGAATGGCAATACTATTTGTGGAAAGACAGTTTGAAAAGGGGGAGTTCAATTTCAGAGGAGAGTATGACTCTAGGATTGAATAGAAGGCTTGCTGCAGGTCACATTGAGCTACGTATCCTACCATTTGTGAAAAAAGATGAACTGATAAGGGATATTGTTAGGGAATATTTAAGAATCCTTGAAAAAGTGAAAGTGATTGACAGGGTAGGTGAAAATCAGTTCAAGCTTACGGGACCTTGGAGCTGCCCCGACCACTTCGGAGCTTTTGAACTGCATCGAGATGATTTTTTTTCAAAGTGGAAGCATATATTAAATCATGTGTAACTAAGATTGGATTGTTGCAGGAAATTCTTAGATAAGAGAGAATGTAACTATAAGGAATTTTCTGTAGATTTAGAATGGAGGATGTATATGACAAAAGATACAGCTGTGAAAAGTCTGCCTGGCAGAAAAGATGTAGAGGAAAAGTTAACGTGGAGACTGGAAGATATTTTTGAAAGTGATGATGCGTGGGAAAAGGAATATAAAGAAATAAAAGACTTATCAAAGAAGGCAGATGAATTTAAAGGTACATTGGGTGATAGTGCGGATCAACTTTACAATGCATTCGCGTTCCAGGATGAAATAATGGAACGGATGGGCAAGGTGTATACATATTCTCATATGCGCTATGACCAGGATACGACCAATTCGTATTATCAGGGACTAGATGATCGTGCCAAAAGTCTATATACCCAATTGGGGAGCAAGTTCGCATACCTGGTGCCTGAAGTGCTGACGATTGACGAGAACAAGCTTAATGGCTTCATGGAGGAAAAAGAGGAGCTGAAGAAGTATAGGCATGCATTAGAAGAAATCAATCTCCAGCGTCCCCATGTCCTTTCAGCTGAAGAAGAAGCGTTACTCGCCCAAGCGTCCGAAGTGTTCAGTGCTTCGAGTAATACATTTGGGATGTTGAATAATGCCAATCTTGAGTTTCCGAGCATTAAAGACGAAAATGGGGAAGAAGTGGATATTACCCATGGCCGTTTTATCCGATTCCTTGAGAGCAGTGACCGTAGTGTCCGAAAAGAAGCCTTTACAAAGGTATATGAGACGTATGGGAAATTCGAAAATACATTTGCCTCAACGTTAAGCGGTGCGGTGAAGAAAGATAATTTTATTGCGAACGTGAGACATTATGATTCTGCCAGACATGCGGCACTGTCCAACAATAATATTCCAGAAGAAGTATATGATAATCTTGTTGATACAGTCAGTAAGAATCTTCACCTGCTACAGCGTTATGTGAAGCTTCGTAAGAAAGTACTTGGCCTTGACGAGGTTCATATGTATGACCTGTATACGCCGCTTGTGAAGGAAGTCAAAATGGATATAAGCTATGATGAAGCTAAAGACATGATCCTTGATGGATTAAAGCCCCTTGGTGAGGAATATGCAAACGTCCTTAAAGAAGGCTTTGATAACCGCTGGGTGGATGTTGTCGAAAATAAAGGAAAAAGAAGCGGTGCGTACTCATCCGGGGCATATGGCACGAACCCGTATATCCTGATGAACTGGC
Source organism: Rossellomorea sp. YZS02 (assembly GCF_033963925.1). Classification (NCBI taxonomy): domain Bacteria; kingdom Bacillati; phylum Bacillota; class Bacilli; order Caryophanales; family Bacillaceae; genus Rossellomorea; species Rossellomorea sp. YZS02. Next base: position 1,797 of record NZ_JAXBLY010000023.1, read on the forward strand.
AGGATAATGTCAACAATCTGTTTACACTTGCCCATGAATTCGGACACAGTGTCCATAGCTACTATACACGTAAGTCTCAGCCATATACGTATGGTCATTATTCCATCTTTGTTGCTGAAGTGGCATCCACTTGCAATGAAGCTTTATTAAATGATTATCTGTTGAATACAATCGAAGATGAGAAAAAGCGATTGTATCTCTTGAATCATTATCTTGAAGGTTTCAGAGGAACCGTATTCCGCCAAACGATGTTCGCAGAATTTGAGCATCTCATTCATAAGAAGGCACAAGAAGGCGAAGCGCTGACTTCGGAGTTTTTGACAAAAGAGTATTATGAATTGAATAAGAAATATTTTGGGGAAGATATTTCAATTGATGAAGAGATCGGATTGGAATGGGCCCGTATCCCTCACTTCTATTACAATTACTATGTTTATCAATATGCTACAGGATTCTCTGCAGCAACTGCCCTTAGTCAACAGATCCTCGAAGAAGGGAAGCCCGCAGTGGAGAGGTACATCGACTTCCTTAAGTCAGGAAGCTCCGATTATCCGATAGAAGTGTTGAAGAAAGCAGGAGTGGATGTGACAACATCCAAACCAGTAGAGGATGCATGTAAGGTCTTTGAAGAAAAACTGAATGAAATGGAAGAACTGCTTGATAAATTGCAATAAACAGGCGATATTGCCTAAAGAAACACCCCGCATGAAGGGCCAGCCCTTCATGCGGGGTGTTAGTCATTCTTGAAAGTTAACACGAGAGGTCCGTCCCTCATTTCATCGATTTGAACCCCCTGAAGCGATTGCGGTTTCCAAGGGAATGGATGAAGAGGAGGAGTGAGAGAAAGAGGATCGGTGATGTGATATAGATTGGAACCAGGTGCATGAGGCCAAGGATATTGATGAAGAAGCTGATCAGGATCAAGAGGATGAGGATTCCGAATTTCATCTTTACGTACATACCAATTCCCTCCGTACATTATCTTAATACCATGTATATGAAGGGGAAGAAGAGAACATGAATTGATTTTGACAATATTGTGAAATACCATACAAACAACTTGCCAATACAAGTGGATACGTGATATATTATCAGTGTGAAGTTGATCACAAGCAAACATATACCCCTTTGTTTGACCGTGAAAAATTTCTCCCATCCCCTTTGTTCGTATTGAAAAACCGATGTTGGAAACAACATCGGCTTTTCTTGTATTGGAGTGAATTTATTATATTGACATAATTAGTTGTTGATATATTTCCAAAAGGTCCCGTGCTTTGCAGGGATCTTTTTTACTTTTTGCTGAAGTGTCCATTTCTTCATTTGCTTTTCCACTTCTTCTATTGTTAGATCGTATACAACGGCTATTTCTTTGGATGCGACCACGCGATAATACTTCATGAAAACGTCCAGTGGAGGCAAGGGTTGCTTTTCGGGCTTTGATGCCAGCATCTCTTCTATAATATGAACATATACCTCATAAGAATATAAACCCGTGATCTTTAATCCTTCATCCTCAATATTCTCATTGAAAAAGACCAAGGTGGGGATCTCATCCACTTCCATCTCTGAAGTAATCTTGACATCGCATTGAAATGCCTTGGACGCCGAGGAAGAGTTTATATCGTTCATGAATTCATTGAGGTCGAGCTTCGCTGCCGCGGCACATTCCTTCAATACGTCAATATTCGAAATATCCTGCTTTTGAAGAAATAATCGCTCTTGTAAAAAACGTAAGAAGCGAATCCCCGAGTGCTTTCCTTGGAGCTCGGCTGCTTTGATCGCAAACGAAGCGATATAGGGTGAATCAATCGGATTATCGATCCACAGGCTCCCGTCACATGACATTCCGGAACGGCTTGCCGTTTTATCCCATTGCTGAGCCAGGTCTTCCTGTTTTCTCTTGGTTGCAAGATTTAAGGATGCAAGCTGACCGCTGAGAATATAGCGTATCCGAAAGTATTGTCCATACTCAATATGCAATTTCTTTAAGATTGGTTCAAGTGCCCAGCATTCCGGGCAAAGAGGGTCAACGAACATGTATATTTCCAGAGGTTTCTTCTCACGACCGCACCCTTTAAGGTGATGCCAGCTCGTTGTTCTAGTCAATGGCAGAACCCTTGGGTGTATCAGTATTCACCATATGATGGGCGGTTAATACAAGTCTGTGGAAAAAGTCATCTCTTACTGGACCCTCTAGATTGACCTCATCCATTGCTTCATGCATACATCCTAACCAAGCTTTAGCCCGGTCCTCTGTAATAGGAAAAGGGAGGTGCCTTGCACGCAGCATCGGGTGTCCATGTTCCTCAGTGTAAAGAGCAGGACCACCTAAATATTGAGTTAAAAATTGTTTTTGTTTACGGGATGTCTCGGTTAAATCATCCGGAAAGATCGGTGCAAGCTCAGGATGATTTGATACTCTTTCATAAAAAGCTTCAACGAGCATGGAGAGTTTCTTTTCGCCGATAAGATTATAGGGCATTTGTGGTTTCTCGACCATAAGAATGACTCCTTTTTACTTAGATTGTATGTTCATTCTAGCAAGCATTCATCCATATCTCAAACAAATCGCCTTACATCTGCCTTTTATTCCTAAATTAGTGTAGCCTGCTTTTATCTTCTTATCCTGGGATATGAGAAAAAGTGTTGTATGAAAGTAGTGGGTCTATTGGTTTGTTAGGCTTGCATTAAAAAGGTTGTTTTCGCAAAGATTGTTACTATCATATACAGACTAAGATTTGCGAATGCTCTGTCAATTAGGTTGTGGTGCAGGAGGGTGAAGGGAACAGTCCCGCTTTCCACGGACGTTCGGCCAAGCCTCCTCAGCAAAAACCGCTTCCGGGGTCTCGGCACGCCCGTTTTCCGTAGGAGTCTACGCAGTTCCCTTCACCCTCTAATGTAGTAAGTGGTTGACAGAGCAAACTGGTTTGTCAACCATCCGTTTAAAAAGAGTAGAGGACTATTAAATAAAATCAGTCACTGCAACGAATGAAAAATCAGTGACATACGAAATCTCCACATTTTCTTTGTGATAGTCCAACTTTACGTCAGTTGATTGGAGCGGAAGGTGCTCGACTCCTGCGGGAAACGCTGGACAGGTGAGACCCCGCAGGCGCAGCCGAGGAGGCTCACCGCCAGCCCCGCGGAAAGCGAGCACCTGTAGCGGAAATCAACCGCCACTCGCTACATCTAAAAGCAACAATGTATATGAAAATAGCCAATAAAAAAGACAAAACCAGCCTCGGGTAGGGAGACCGGTCTTGTCCGTCTTAAGAAATGTTAAGCAAAATAACGATCCGTTACTTTTTTTACATATGCTGTGGTTTCTTTGAACGGCGGGATGCCGTTGTATTTATCAACGTTTCCTGGCCCAGCGTTATAAGCTGCCAGGGCAAGGTGGACATCTCCATTGTATTTATCGAGCATTTGCTTTAAGTACTTGGTGCCCGCAAATACATTTTCTTCAGGATCAAAGATGTTGGTGACTCCGAGGCCCCTGGCAGTACTCGGCATGAGCTGCATTAATCCAGTGGCTCCTGCAGGGCTGACGGCAGACGGGTTGAAATTGGACTCCTGTTTAATGACCGATTGAATCAGTTTTTTTGGGAGGCCATAGTGATCAGATGCCCGGGTGATGATCTCATCGATATCCTGAGGAGCTGTTAAGTTTGGCTTGTTCACAGTCGAAAGCTGATGGAGGCTTGTAGTCAGGGATAAAGCTGGATTTGATTGTAGTACCCCATTGACTGCCCCCAGCGTATTTACTGGAGATACGTTTGTATGAATGGCCTGAGTTAAAAGTTGTTGAAACAGATCACTTGATCCACCGGTTCCATTTTTAATAGAAGAAACTGAACCTAAGCTGTTCAGGGCTTGTAGCTCCATCATCGTTTTCAATGCTTGAACATTCATGTATAGGACTCCTTATTGCTTAAACTGATATTCTTGTAGTATATCGGTCAAGACTCATCTTGTTTTAATTTTTCCGTGTAAAAACGTTGTATTTTATTTTCTGTCACACGGAATGGAATTTGGTGCTGCTCCAGAAGGTCAAGGAATATGGCTTCACCTGAAGTGCGCTCTTTCACTTCATATTCGAGCTCGTAATCCTCTTTTTGTAAGTAAGAGCTTTTATCGAAAACAAGAAGTCCATCCCGATAGTCAATTTCAGCCCGAGTGGTTGATAGTGTCCCGAAGTGTTTTAACGAAATAGGTGAGATGGAAAGAGCATTTAAAGCTTCTTTGACCTCTCCTTCGGGAAATATTCCCTCTTGCAAAAGAGAATGTGTTTGATTTTTTGATAGGGGTTGGTTCGTTTCTAATAGATCTTCTTTTAAGGGGGTTTTTAATGTTAATGTGTACACTCCGCTTTTCTCCCGGATTCTGAGGGCGGATCTTTTCTCTTTTAATCCATAATCAGGTGTATCGAAATAATGGTTGTCCTGGGTGATGAAGTTCTCCTCTTCTATCTGAAAGTATGATGTTAAGCGTGTGAATTCCTCCAGAGTAAGGAGATTCTTGAATTCTATTTCTATTTCCTGTGACATGACAAGCATCCTTTCTTATCAATCTCACTCTATTATCTCGTTAATAATAGGGAACTTCAATGTTTAGATGAAATGGTTGTCTTATGTTAAAATGATACTGATTGTTTAATGGAAGGATGAAGAAACGCATGAGGAAAATTGTTCAAATTCAACACACAACATATGAAAACGGTACATTACACTTACATACTGATCAGGAGGAGCTTATTCAAGGTACAACTGCAGCGGGTCAAATCATAGCAGACTCCGATCGCTATGCATTCGTATACTTAGTGGAAAATGCAGAGGAATATGTCTACTTATATTTGGAAGAGTCCATCTGGCCGGAATTGAAAAAGGCTCTCCATGAAAACGCGGAAGTGGTGGTGAAAAGTGAAAATACTTCCCTGGAATTAGATCGATTCGTTGAAGAACTTGACTATCTTGTAGGTAATATAGAAGGAAACGGGAACTACGGTGACGAAATGGTTAAAAAGGTAGAGAACGTATTTCTTGAAAAGTAGGCGCAAGAGAGGTGAGGGAAATGAATCACTGGGAACAATTTTTAGCTCCATACAAGCAAGCGGTTGATGAATTAAAGATTAAGCTTAAGGGGATGAGGGGAGAATATGAACTTCATAATACTCATTCTCCCATTGAGTTTGTGACAGGCAGAGTGAAGCCTATCGCAAGTATTCTTGATAAAGCCAATCAAAAAGGAATCAAACTATCTCATATTGAAACAGAAATGCAGGATATAGCAGGACTCAGAATGATGTGTCAATTCGTTGAGGATATCCATATTGTTGTGGAAAAACTACGCAGCCGCAATGACTTTAAAATCATTGAAGAAAGAGATTACGTAACCCACAAAAAACCTAGCGGGTATCGGTCCTATCATGTTGTCATTGATTATCCCGTCCAAACCATCCAGGGTGAAAAAAACATCCTGGTAGAAATTCAAATCAGGACGCTTTCTATGAATTTCTGGGCGACGATTGAGCACTCTTTGAACTATAAGTATAGTGGTCAAATTCCTGAACAAGTGCGTCTCCGGATCCAACGGGCTGCTGAAGCCGCCTTTAGGCTGGATGAGGAAATGAGCTTGATTCGGGAGGAGATTCAGGAAGCACAAGTCATTTTCACGAACAAAAAGGAGAAGGATCAGCGTAGGGGAAATTCTGAAGCAAAACAATCATGACAAGAAGGGGGTAAACGAATGAAGTTCGCGATTACATCAAAAGGTGATTCAAAATCCAATACGTTAATGCATAAAATGAGAACCTATCTACAAGATTTCAACTTAATTTATGATGATGATCAACCGGATATTGTCATTTCCGTCGGTGGGGATGGCACGCTTCTCTATGCATTCCACCGTTACAGATCGAGGCTTGATAAAACGGCTTTTGTCGGTGTACATACGGGTCACCTCGGCTTTTATGCCGACTGGGTGCCCGAGGAGATCGAGAAACTCGTCATTGCGATTGCTAAGACTCCCTATCAGATCATTGAATACCCGCTGCTGGAAACGATCATCCGTTATCAGCATGGCGGAAAGGAAACACGCTATCTTGCTTTGAATGAGTCGACCGTCAAGAGCGTCGAAGGAACCCTTGTCATGGATGTGGAAATCAGAGGGCAGCATTTTGAACGATTCAGGGGAGATGGTCTTTGTCTTTCGACTCCATCAGGCAGTACAGCTTATAATAAGGCTCTTGGAGGTGCGATCATACACCCGTCTTTACCCGCCATCCAATTCGCTGAAATGGCGTCGATTAATAATCGGGTTTTCCGAACCATCGGATCACCTCTTATTTTACCAGCGCATCATACATGCATGTTAAAGCCCGTGAATGGGCCGGATTTCCTCGTGACAATCGATCACCTTTCACTTCTTCATAAAGATGTAAAGAGCATTCAGTATCGTGTCGCGGATGAGAAGATTCGTTTTGCCCGCTTCCGTCCTTTCCCATTCTGGAAACGGGTGCATGATTCGTTTGTAGCGGATGAATAATGGCTAATGGTAAGATGAAGAATTATACGCTCCAATGGACAATTCCTTCAGACTATGAAGGAAAGTTGATGAGAGAGTTTCTTATCGATCAGCAGATTTCAAAGCGGACCCTGACAGCAGTCAAGTTTGATGGAGGAAGCATCACTGTCAATGGGAATGAAGAGAATGTGCGTTACTCCTTATCAACTGGGGATATACTTGAAGTGCGATTTCCAGAAGAGAAGCCGAGTCAAGCGTTAGTCGCGGAAGAAATACCTTTGTCAATTGTTTATGAAGACAATGATGTCCTCGTCGTTGATAAGCCTTCGGGAATGAAGACCATTCCAACTAAAGATGAACCGACAGGAAGCTTGGCAAATGCCATCTTAGGTTTGTTTGTTCAAAAGGGTATTTCATCAACGGTACATATCGTTACCCGATTGGATAAAGACACATCGGGACTTGTTTTAGTTGCAAAGCACCGGCACGTTCATCATCTTTTCAGCCTTCAGCAGAAGGGCAGGGAAATCAAAAGGACCTATGAAGCCCTTGCTGAAGGTGTGATGAACGGATTTGGAATGATTGAAGAGCCGATCGGACGGAAATCAGACAGTATCATTGAAAGAGAAGTGAGAGCAGACGGTCAGTATGCCTTGACCCATTACAGGGTGGAAGAACAGTTCCGTGATTTTGCCCACATCGAGTTAAGACCCGAAACCGGCAGAACCCATCAAATCCGGGTCCATATGTCATCGATCGGACACCCCCTGGTTGGAGATGATTTATATGGTGGGGGTTTAATGCTGATGGGAAGACAGGCTCTTCATTGCAGAAGTTTACACTTTTTTCATCCTGTTGAGAAAACCTGGATGACCTTTTTGGTCCCTATGCCTTTTGATATGAGGGCGGTGCTTGATAATGAAAAAAAGAGATCCTTTTCAGATTGACTGATAGGATCTCTTTTTTTTTATGAATGTTTTCAATCTAAGTCCCTGAATTTCTCCACCACCAAAGGCATGTCAGAAGCTACACTCACTACCTCGATTTCGGGGTATCTTAAAGCGGTAAGCTTTCCACCGAACACAGCTCCTGTATCAATATTAACCGTTTTGTTCACCATACGGGCTTCTTTCACGGGTGTGTGACCATACACAATCCAGGCATCTCCTTTATAGTCACGTGCCCAATCCTTCCTGACAGGTGTACCGTCTTCATTCTTTTCCCCGGTGATATCACCGTATAGGACAAACGTTTTGACACGATCATTCTGCTTACCGATTAATTCTTCCTTAATGCCGGCATGAGCTATGATCAGTCTGCCCTCATCCAATACATGATACAATGGGGATCGCTTATACAATTCCAGGAACATTTTCCTGTATTGATCCCTTTCCGTTTGCGGCAGGGCACTTAATTCCGCCACGGTAGTTTCAAGGCCGTGAAGGATCTTGACGTTGTTGCCTAAGAAATAGCGGTACAGTTTATTACAATGGTTACCGGGGACATAATAGGCTGATCCTGTCTGAAGTAATTTGTAGACTGTGGATATCGTTTGAAGTGAATGGTGTCCACGGTCAGTAAGGTCACCCACGAAGCCAAGATTCCTCCCTTCCGGATGAACAGGAAGGCCGGTGGTCCAGACATATCCAAGCTTTTTGGTCAAAGCCCGAAACTCTTCATAACAACCATGAATATCACCGATGATATCAATCTTCATCTCTATCCCACTTCCTTTGATGCCTTTTTTCTTTTCTTTTCCCGTATTTTATGACATATTAATGTTTCAGTATACATATTCTGAGTTTCGTCACTCAATAGATAGTATGACATTATAAATGGAAGGAATACATACATGGTTATTATTTCTTGAGAGACAATCGTCTCGAGATTTGCTAGTATTATTACGACCATATAGTTATGAAGGAGGGTTATATGATGTCTGAAATTACCCAAGATCAAGAAAGAGATAGAGATAGGGATAAGCAGGAAAGAGAGATGTATGATGAAGACCTACTCATTAGAGCCCTTCAAGACGAAGATCTGGATCTTTTCCGTTCAGAATTTGTGCAGTTACACTCTTATGATCAAGCGAAATTTTTCTCTAAAATAGATGAAGATTTAAGAAATCGTTTATACCATTATCTTTCACCGGAAGAAATGGCAGAGCTTTTTGAAAGCCTTGATATTGATGAAGAGGACTATCAGGATATTTTAGCTGAGATGAATCCTACATATGCGGCTGAAATGCTTTCCAATATGTATGCCGATGACGCGGTTGATGTATTGAATGAGCTGGATAAAGATCAGGTTGTCAGTTATTTGACGATCATGGATGATGAATCAGCGAAAGAAATAAAAGAATTACTCCACTATGAAGAGTACACAGCAGGAAGTATCATGACCACTGAGTTCGTGGCCATCTCGAAAAATCAAACAGTCCGTTCAGCCATGTATATATTGAAAAATGAAGCACCTAATGCTGAAACGATTTACTATATCTATGTAGTGGATGATGATAAAAAGCTAGTAGGGGTCATTTCCCTTAGAGATTTGATCATCAGCCACGATGATGTCATGATCGGGGAAATTATGAGTGGTCGTGTCATGTCTGTGGGGGTCAGTGAAGATCAGGAAGCAGTCGCACGGCAAATGAAGGATTATGACTTCCTTGCCCTGCCTGTTGTTGATTTTCAACAGCATCTTCTAGGAATCATAACAGTTGATGATATCATGGACGTTATGGAAGAAGAGGCATCCGACGATTACTCCAAACTTGCGGGTATCGCCGATTTGGATTCCATTGACCGAAGCCCTATAAATGCTGCCAAAAAGCGTCTTCCTTGGCTGATCGCCTTATTATTCCTCGGTATGTTTACAGCAAGCCTCATCGGACGGTTTGAAGATACGTTGGATAAAGTGGCCATTCTTGCCGTGTTCATCCCATTGATAGCCGGTATGGCTGGAAATACGGGGACTCAGGCACTGGCAGTCGCCGTTCGTGGGATTGCGACTGGGGACCTTGAAAAGGAAAACAAGATGTCCCTTGTCATTCGTGAAGCGGGTACCGGGCTTATTACAGGTACGACTTGCGGAATTGTAGTCAGTATTGTTGTGTATGTGTGGAAGGGTGAATTCTTCCTTGGGATCCTCGTTGGGGTATCCGTATTGATCTCTTTATTCGTTGCGACACTTGCAGGTACATTAGTACCCCTTCTTATGCACAAGCTAAAAGTGGACCCGGCCGTCGCTTCCGGTCCTTTTATTACGACGATCAATGATATAATAAGCATTTTAATTTATTTTGGATTAGCGACAATGTTTATGAATTACCTAATATAGAGAGAAGAGGGGGAGGAATGAATGGAACAACATGCATCCGTTTCATCGCTTGTCATCGTTATTCTGGTAGCTTTTTTAACTCCCATATTGCTACATCGATTCAAATTGAATTTTATCCCGGTTGTCATCGCAGAGATCATTATGGGATTGGTTATAGGAAAGAGCGGTTTTAATCTCGTCCATCAAGATATGTGGTTGGAAACCTTGTCTACCCTGGGGTTTATCTTCCTCATGTTCTTAAGCGGTCTTGAAATTGATTTTACCGCATTTTCAGGCAGGAAAAAGAAAAAAGAAATGTTACCTAATGGAAAAGAAGAACCAAATCGACTAAAATTGGCTATCATCATTTTTATCGGTATTTTCTTTGTATCACTTGGACTGTCTTATCTATTTGTCCTATTCGGACTCATTGATAATGCATTCCTTATGACGTTGATCATTTCGACGATTTCACTTGGTGTTGTCGTTCCGACGCTTAAAGAAGCCCATATCATGAAAAGTGCCATTGGGCAGATCATTTTACTCGTAGCAGTCATTGCAGACCTCGTAACGATGATCCTGCTTGCTGTGTTCGTGTCACTTTACGGGGAAGGGCACGGGAATATGTGGCTTCTTCTGATTCTCTTCGGTGTCGGGTTGATGTTGTACTTCCTTGCGAAGAGATTGAAGAACAACACCTTCATTAAAAGTTTATCGACAGGGACCGTTCAAATCGGTACACGGGCAGTCTTTACACTAATCATGCTGCTTGTGGCGGTTTCTGAAACGGTGGGAGCGGAAAACATCCTGGGAGCGTTTTTAGCAGGTGTGCTTGTATCCTTGCTTGCACCAAATCAGGAAATGGTCCATAAGCTTGATTCCTTTGGATATGGATTCTTAATTCCGATTTTCTTCGTGATGATCGGGGTGGAGCTGGATCTTGGGTCCCTGCTTAGTGATAAGAAGATGCTGTTACTGATTCCGTTATTGGTACTGGCATTCCTTGTTTCGAAGATCATCCCTGTCTACTTATTGAGGTATTGGTATGATACAAAAACTACGATTGCTTCCGCATTTTTGCTTACCTCAACCTTATCATTGGTGATTGCAGCAGCGAAAATCGCAGAAAGAATCGAAATCATTACTGCTCAAATGAGTGGGACACTTATCCTGGTCGCCGTGATCACATGTATCATTACACCGATCATCTTCAAGAAGCTTTTCCCGAGGGAAAGTGCAAAAGAGAAGAAGCTGAAGATTACGTTCCTTGGAGCCAATCAGTTAACGATGCCCGTATCAAGGGAACTTCAGTCATCTCTGTATGAGCCTGTCCTGTACCACACGAAACAGGATAAATCGGATCGAAGCATCGCCGATTCCCTGTTCACCATCAATGAAATTGATGATTATGAACTGGGTACGCTTGAAGAAAAGAATATCTTCGAATCAGATATCCTTGTGATTTCCACAGGTGATGAAGAATTGAACGCAACACTTGCAGTGACGGCTAAAGAGTATGGTGTAAACCGGGTGATTGTAAGGGTGGAAAGCCCTGATCTGCATGAAAGTCTACGTGAGCAGGATATTGAGGTTTACTCCGTATTCTTATCAACAAAAGCTTTGTTGCGGGCTCTCATCGAATCACCGTCCGTCATGAGCATCCTGACAAACCAGGAAACATCCCTATACGAAATCCGAATGTTAAACAGTCAGTTTGAGGGCATGACGCTCAGGAAGTTCCCATTCACGGGAGATGTCATCTTTGTCCGTATCTTCAGAGGAAAAGATTCCATCGTTCCCCACGGGGATACCGAACTTCACATGAACGACCGCCTCATTGTCACAGGCAGCAAAGAGTATGTGGATGAACTTAAACGAGAATTAGAATTCTGTGAATACTGCTAATGCATAATCCACTTCCCAAGAGAATATTTTCTTGGGAAGTTTTATTTTACAGAGGAGTTTTTACTTACATCACCTAATAGTAATATAAGGAATAATAAGGAGGAATGAATGATGTGGGAAAAGAGAATTATGGAAATCAGGGAAAAGGTAAGGGAAAGCCTCGAAGGATTATCATTTGCAAAACTGAATGAAAAACCTTCGCCAGAGGAATGGAGCATCGCACAGATTGTTCTTCATTTGGCCGGCGCAGAAACACGCTTTTTGACCTTGGCACTGGATTCAGCTGAAAGTCATTCGGGCAGGAGCGAAACGGATGTAGATTTATCCGTATTTGATGACCCGGCACAAAAATTAAAAGCACCGATCGAGCCCTCTACCAATAAACAAAGCAGGGAAGATTTATTGAAAGAACTTGATGAGTCACGATCCCTCACGACCCAATTTCTAATGAACTATACAAAAGAGGGATTAGATCGCCAATCGATGAATCATCATCGCTTCGGGAAGATGCCGATCTGGCAGGTTCTTGAGCTACTCGGTAAACATGAACAAAGACATTTGCAACAAATTGAAGATGTGAAAAAGAGAATAGGATAGGAATCTTCTTTTCTTTTTAACGGGTTTGAGTTAGAATTAGTAGTAGGTACTAATAACATGTATTAATTAGGAGGATAATAATGACTCTTTCATTAAAAGGAAAAACATATGTGGTAATGGGAGTTGCAAATAAGCGCAGTATCGCTTGGGGAATCGCCCGTTCTTTGCACCAATCCGGTGCACGTTTAATCTTTACATATGCAGGTGAGCGTTTTGAGAAGGGTGTCAGGGACCTTGCAGAAACACTTGAAGGCGGAGAAGATTCACTTGTGCTGCCATGTGATGTGACAAGTGATGCAGATATTGAAAAATGCTTTGCGACAATCAAGGAGGAAGTGGGTGTCATTCATGGTCTGGCCCACTGTATCGCGTTCGCAAACAAAGAAGAACTTGCAGGAGATTATATGAATACGACAAGAGACGGCTTCCTGCTTGCTCACAATATCAGCTCTTACTCCCTGACGGCGGTGGCCAAAGTGGCGAAGGACCTTATGACAGAGGGTGGAAGCATCGTCAGCATGACGTACCTTGGTGGAGAGAGGGTCATGCAAAACTATAACGTGATGGGTGTAGCGAAAGCTTCTCTTGAAGCAAGTGTGAAATATCTTGCGAGTGATCTTGGGAAACATGGTATCCGTGTAAATGCCATTTCTGCCGGCCCGATCCGTACGCTGTCAGCGAAAGGTGTGGGAGACTTCAACAGTATTTTGAAAGAAATAGAAGAGCGTGCTCCACTTCGCCGTAATACGACTCAGGAAGAAGTCGGGGATACGGCAGTGTTCCTGTTCAGTGATTACTCTAGGGGGATCACCGGGGAGAATCTACACGTGGATTCTGGGTATCACGTGTTAGGTTAATAGCATATTTAAAGGGCTGGGGAATTTACTTTCCTGGTCCTTTTTTTATTCTTCAGTCAAATCAGAAGGCACTTCCTCATTTATTCATCATTAACGTTGTGAATTCGTGAGGATTTTTAGGTAATAACGAAACCCCTGGGCGCCTTTTGCATACATATAAAAGTGGAGAACAATTAGGAGGTGTCTTAGTGAGAACAGAGAAAAAAGCGGGGAAGGAACCTTTGCTATATATTAACCAGCCAAGATTAGATGAGGTGAAAGGCAATATGCAGGTGACTTACCGTTCACCCAAGAAGCCGCAGATCAAAACTCAACCTGAGAACCAGATTTCATCAGCCACTGAACAGCTGGAAGCATCCGAGAGACAAGAGAGACAGGAAGAGAAATACTTTGACGAGCAATTATATATTCACCATGAAGATCAGGTGGAAGGAGCTAAAGTCGAAGCGGTAAAATCGATTCCTCAACCTCCCGAACGCAAAACGGCGGCCGCTACTTTTAGGAAATTGAAACCTTTCCGGGAGCTGTCGATCGAAGAAAAAATAGACTACATTTCGGAGAGCATCTACGGAAAGGTACCTTTTCCTTGTGAATTCTCAAATGGTCGGATATCAGTCAAGGGTGTCATGCTCAATGATGATGGTGATGCTATAACTGTAAAGAGCTTTCAAGGTGAAGAAGTGAAAATGAAAAAGAATGAGGTTGTATCCATTAAAATGATCGGCCTTCAATAAAAAAAAGAGCCAGGCGGGATACCCGGCTGGCTTTTTATCTAGACTTTAAAGGATCAGTCTTCGCATTCCAAGAATACGTGTACGTCTTTGATACATTGAATGGCACAGAAGCAATCCAGGTCAACTGTAATACATTCTCCTGTAAATATCCATTCAGTGTTGTTGCCCATGGTTTCCATTTCAGAACCAGAACCTGATCTTGAACCTGATTTAGAACCAGTCGTATCTGCATAGTCAGGCTTCAGCACTTGAAGAGTCGCACAGCAGTTATCGAATACTTCTTTCACCCGGAAAAATGGTGATTTCCAAGGGCATCCTTTGATATGCGCTTTAAAAGTCTCACCGTTTTTAAGATACAATTTGAAGATACGAGTATTCAAACGGTTAGTAGGACTCACCATTGAACCAAGTGGCTCAAGGAAACAATCGTTTTTACAATCGTTACACTCTTGATTTGCTTCGTCTTGGATATCTTTTATAGCACGGACGGCTTGACATACGCAACCACGATCTTTTGAACTTTTGTCTTTATCTCTTCCGCAACCCATATAGAAGTTCCTCCTTAAAATGAATTTCATTTACATTACTAACATATTGTCATGTAGGCAATTAGGTAACGGACATCTGCCCTCTTTTGGAAATTTGGGCTTGGATAATTTGAAATGTGAAGGGAGTTTTTTCATTGCAGCTGACTTTAGTGGAGTTGATTGCCCTTGGTTTAGCCGTCTTTCGACTGACCCATCTGATTGTATTGGATAAGATTACGGAGTTTCTAAGAGCGCCATTCTTTGATGAATCTATTGAAGTGGAAGAGAACGGTGAGGAAGCCATTTATCTTACACCTAAAAAAGGTGGCTTAAAGGGTTTTATAGGAGAGTTATTATCCTGTTACTGGTGTACCGGAATTTGGGCTTCCTGCTTTCTATATGGTGGGTTTTTCTTCTTTCCATTGTATTTCAACCCTCTCATCACCCTTTTAGCCGTAGCCGGGGTTGCGGCTATTTTAGAAGCGGCCGTCCAAAGTTGGAAAACTGATTGAAGACGTAGGTAATTAGTGGAAACAAGCTAGGGTTTCTTCACATATACTGAAAAGGGAAACAGGGTAAAGGAGGAAATGAAAAGTGAAGAAAACCTCTGGAAATACGAAGAAACAAGGAAACTCATCCACTAAGAAAAAAGGATGCGGTTGTGGATCGAAAGTGAAAAAAAGCTAAGACTGCTCAAACTGGGCAGTCTTTTTTTCATAAAAAATGACTTTATGAAAAAAATAATGGGTGAGTACAAAAAAATGAGGGATATAGCATGAACAAGAATTCAGTCATCATTCCACTTGCTTTATGTGTGTTGATCGGATGCGCTAATAAAGAAGATGGAAGCGACAGCAAGATAGCTCTTATGAAAAAAACCAATCCGCCGCCGATCGAATTAGTGGATAATCCTGAAACTGACAGCTACGGTCATGCCATTAAAAGGGAAATTTCCAAAATGGAGGAACTCTATGATGTGGCTGTCATCCAGGGAAAAGAAGAAACGCTGGTTGTATACAAAGTAAAACATCTTCACCGATTTAAAATGAAAAAGATCGAAAAGAAAATGGATCACTATCTGGAAGATAAATATCCTAAGGAAGATTTCATTTTATCCAGTGATTATAAAATCTTCCTCGAAACCATCCGCTTAAAGGAAAAGCTAAAAATCGGCTCGATTTCAAAGAAGGATGCCGAAACCAGGTTTCAGGAAATCGTGAAGCTTCAGAAAGAAAAAACGTAATAGGAGGGATGTTTGTGGGGAAAACACCTAAAACACCTGAACAGAAGAAGTATGAGCAGTTAGAAAAACAATATGAAACGAAGCGGCCCCTCCTTAAAAATGTATTAAAAGCATTCTTTGTCGGAGGCTTCATCTGTTTGATCGGACAGGCAATCACGTATGTGTATATTTATTTTTTTAATTTCACAGAGCAGACAGCAGGAAATCCTACGGTTGCTACAATGGTGTTTTTGGCCATGCTTCTGACGGGCTTCGGCGTTTATGACCATATCGGGCAATTTGGCGGCGCAGGCAGTGCGGTACCAGTAACTGGATTCGGGAACGCCGTGATTTCTGCAGCGATTGAGCATCGAACAGAAGGCCTCGTCCTCGGAGTTGGAGGAAATATCTTTAAACTGGCCGGTTCAGTCATTGTCTTTGGAGTGTTCTCAGCCTTTGTCGTTGCCTTGATCAAAACGATATTAATACAATTGGGGGTGATCTGATGCTGAAAGGTAAAAGGTCATGGGTGTTCTCATCAAATCCGGCAATCCTTTCAACAGGGGTTGTCGGCGGTCCTTTTGAAAAGAAGGGGAATCTTACTGCAGATTTTGACCAGTTTTATGATGATACTTGGATGGGGCAGGACACATACGAAAAAGCCAATCGAACTCTCATTGAGGATGCTGTTCAGATTGCCTTGGAGAAACAATCTCTTCAAAAGAGTGATATTCAATTTTTCTTGACTGGGGACCTGATCAATCAAATCACTCCTTCAAGCTTTGCTGCAAGAACAAATGGTATTCCATATTTCGGTTTGTTCGGAGCGTGTTCAACTTCCATGGAAGGCCTCGCTCTTTCAGCATTTTTAGTTAATTATCATGGAGCTCATCACGTGGTCACTGGAGCATCCAGTCACAATTCAGCAACCGAGAAGCAGTTTCGCTATCCTACCGAGTATGGTGGACAGAAGCCGCCTACAGCACAGTGGACCGTAACGGGAGCGGGTTATGCCGTGGTCGGCGAGGGTGCATTGGTCACCATTCCTACTCCAAGGGTTACGTCTGCCACCATCGGTAAAGTCATGGATATGGGCTTGAAAGATCCATTCAACATGGGAGGGGCGATGGCACCTGCAGCAGTGGACACGATAGCAGGTCATTTTCAGGATCTGGACAGAGATCCCTCCTATTACGATCTCATCATTACAGGGGATCTGGCGAAAATCGGGAGGCAAACAGCTCTTGAAATGCTGAAGCAAAAAGGCTACATGCTAAGCGACCAGCAATTTCAAGATTGCGGGATGCTGATATACGGGGAAAACCAGCCGGTCCAATCAGGGGCAAGCGGGCCTGGGTGTTCGGCTACCGTCCTTTACGGTCATTTATTGAATGAAATGAAGAAAGGTACCTATAAACGTATCCTGGTCATAGCGACAGGAGCATTATTATCACCCCTGACATTTCAGCAGGGCGAATCGATCCCTTGTATTGCTCATGCGGTTTCGATTGAATATTTGTAGGGCTTTTAAAGGAGGTTACAAAGTGTTAGCGATGTTTTTTTGGGCTTTTACGATAGGCGGTATCATCTGTGTAATCGGTCAATTACTGTTTGATGTAGCGAAATTAACCCCGGCTCACACGTTAAGTCTGCTCGTTGTTTCAGGCGCCATCCTCTCAGGGTTGGGACTTTACGAGCCTTTGATTGATTTTGCCGGGGCGGGAGCGACCATTCCGATTACGAGCTTCGGGAATGCACTTGTAAATGGGGCCATGCAGGAATCACAGGAACATGGGCTTGTCGGGGTACTTACTGGTATGTTCGAAGTCACAAGCTCAGGGATTTCTTCTGCTATCATATTCGGATTCATTGGAGCGCTTTTGTTTAAACCAAAGGGATGATTGAGGTGAGAATAGATGCCTGAATACTTACAGGTGGCATTACGCAGTATTTTTATCCTGCTTTCCTTGTTTGCCATCACCAAATTGTTAGGCAAGAAGCAGCTATCTAAATTATCCTTTTTTGAATATATCACAGGAATCACAGTGGGAAGCATTGCCGGAACGCTCTCAATGGACTTGAACCTGCCCTTAAGTGAAGGGTTGATGAGTATATTATTATGGTTTGCTTTTCCCCTGCTGTTTTCCTACCTATCCCTGAAGAGCATCCGCTTTAGAAGATTTGCTGAAGGGAAGCCGGCTGTATTCATAAAGGATGGAAATATCGATGAAAAGGCATTAAAAAAAGAAAAATATTCTGTAGATGAACTTTTGGAACAATTAAGGAAAAAAGACGTGTTCAGGGCAGCCGATGTAGAATTTGCATCACTTGATACAAATGGGGATTTAAGTGTCTTATTGAAAAAAGAAAAACAGCCTCTTGTTCGAGAAGATGTATTTGGAATATCACAAAAATCCACCCCACCACAAGCTGTCATTACAGATGGAAAAGTCGATCAAAAAGCGCTGTCCGAAGTAGGATTCCCCCTGCCATGGTTAGTGAAAGAATTATCAAAAAGGAAACTGAAGATAGAGTCCATCTTTCTGGCACAGTTAGATTCTGAAGGCAACCTGACCTTTGATCTGTATGATTGGACAAACACACAATAAAATATCCAATAGCCCATACGTTATCCTCACTTTGTACATATGTTATAAGAGACTAAAGGTAAAAGAGAGGTGAAATTATATGTATGGATATGGATACGGTGGCTGTGGATATGGCGGCGGCGGTTATGGTTCGACATTTGTATTGATCGTTGTGCTTTTCATTCTCTTGATTATCGTTGGAGCTAGCTTCTGTTAGAAAGGGGTACAAAAGGCAGAATCCTTAAGTTGAATGGATTTTGTCTTTTTGTTTTGTCCGAAAGGATATTATTTCATTTTAAATTCACGCTCCTGGGTTTTTGACATAAGATGCTTATAGTTAAAAGGAGGCGTGATGAAAATGAATAATAACTTTTTTAAGAATTTAGAGAAGAAGACAGGCGTTAACATGAACGAAGTGTTGGAGCTTGCTAACTCATTACAAAATGCGAACTTTAAAGATGAAGCAACGGTCAGAAGCGTCATCAAGCGTGTATCTAAAATTGCAAATAAACCTGTGAACAAGGAAATGGAAGATAAAATTGTCCAATCGATCGTCAACGACGGAAAGCAATTGGACTTCAGCACAATTTCCAATATGTTAAACAAGGGAAAGAAATAAAATAATCCTCACAAAGATAAGAAGAATGGACATAAAGAAACGTGAACTCACGTATTTTATGTTAATTCTTCTTTCTTTTTGATCGGAACTCATGTGTGGCTTTGAAGTTATGCGTCCACACGTTTCTCAAAATCCCAAATTGGGTACATAAAACCAAGGAGGTCATAACAATGGGATACATTGCGCCAATTCCTCACTATCAGTATAAACAATATCAGGAAAGAGATATGAAAGTTGATAAACACCCGTTCAGCTTTTTCCCCATACAGCCCATCAAACCACTGAAAAACAAATCACAAACCAACCCTGAAGCAACAGAAACCCGTTATGGAGACCATCATTCAAATCAACATGAAAATTCATACCAGCCAACTTTCAAAGCACCCATCCCTTCAAGTTTATTGGCTAAACTAACAGGAAAAGGGAATCACATTAACGAATATGTTTAGGGAACCGATTCTTTGGAGGTATGATCGTGAAACTTCAGAAATTCACAGAACATTGCTTTGCATTTACCGGTGCCGTTAATATCGGTTATTGTATGAAAGGGGGAAAGGGGCTTTTGATCGACAGCGGATTGGATGATTCATCCATGAAGAAGGTGATCAGGATATTGGAGGATGAAGGACATCCTCTTGATTATTGTGTGATCACCCATGCCCATGCCGATCATTTCGGAGGTGCCTGTCATCTTAAGAAAAAGTACAGCATACCAGTGTATGCCCCTAAATTGGAAAAAGCAATAATGGAGAATCCTATTTTGGAACCCATTTATTTATTCAATGGTGCGGTTCCTATACAAGATTTACGCAATAAATTCCTAGAAGGACAGGCAGTAGAGGTGGAAGGGGAGCTCATGGCTGGAAAGAACACCATTGGTCCGTTCACCTTTGATGTCATTGACTTACCGGGGCATTCGTATAGTCAGGCTGGACTTCTGGTCGAGGGTATTTTATATGCAGCAGATAGTTATTTTGGAAGTGAAACGTTAAAGAAGCACGTGATCCCCTTTATTGTAGATGCGGACCAAACATTGGATTCATTAGAAAAACTCCTTCACATCTCATGTGAAGGAGCGATCCCCGGGCATGGAAGCTTCGAAGAGAATTTAACTAAAACGGTGAAGGAAAATATGGATCTTCACGAAGAAAGATTGAACTCTCTATTAGCCTTGGTAAATGAAAGTCCAAACGGAGAGACATTCGACCGAATCTTTAGAAGATATTTGGACCTCGTCGGCATCTACGTAGCGAATGTGGGGCAGTGGCTACTGTTCAGAACATCGGTGACAGCCTATCTTACAAGCCTTGAACGCAAGAAACTTCTGTCATTTTCAATCGAAAAAAATGAACTCATGATCAATCCACTTTAATACCCTTGAACCAATAAGGTTTTTCCATCCTCCCATTCGGCGTAAAGGACGTCCTTGGAGGAGGGGAAGCCTTGTTTTTTTAATTCATTCATCAACCAAGCTTCTTCTTGCCCGGCAAGGGTCAAATTATCATAAACAATTTCCCCATCGACGATCAATGAAAGGGGGAGGGTGGCCGACTGGATGGGTAGTTGAAGATCCTGACGTTGTACCATGTCATAAAGAGGCTTCCGAATGACGCTCAACGTGCCATCTGATTCCAAAAGGGCATATTCACATTCTCTAACAGCGAATACATCCTTTGCCCGGAGTAAATGCTGAAGCTGATTCAAATCCAGATGATTCTTCTTCAGTTCATTATAATTTATTTTGCCTTTATTAATGATTAATGATGGAGTTCCTTCAAGCATATGTCGAAAACGCCTTGATTTCTGAGTGAAGTATTCCGTAATGAAGATCAAACTACCCCATATCGAGATGGCAGCAAGAATTTGAAACACGGTTGTTTCCCCGTCATAGAGGGAGTTCCCAACTAGTTCCCCAAGAATTAAAGCGGAAATGAAATCAAAAGCTGATATTTGAGTGATTTGTGTTTTTCCCAGGATTTTTGTCAAGATGAGCAATGCGAAATATCCAACGATCAATTCAATGGCTATAGATTTGATTTCCATGGATTCTCCCCCTTTCCATACACTTCTCCATTATCGACGAGAGCAGTTCTGAATATACGAAGAAAGAAATAAAAAAGAACATGAAATCTGGTTCAGAAACCAGATTTCATGTTCTTTTAAATATGTTTGCTCATTGTTTTATGAGGGATGCCTGCGTCAAGGAATTCATCGGATGTAACTTCATAGCCCAATCCTTCATAAAAAGGGATAGCGTAGGTTTGAGCGTTTAATTTCAATTGTGATAATGGCTGATTCTTTGCATATTCTTCAATACCGAGCATCAGTTCACGACCTGCACCTTTTCCCCTCATGTTTTTCAGGACGCAGATTCTTTCTACTTTGCCCATCCCGTCTAGAATACGGAATCGGCCGGCACCGACAGCGTTGTTTTGTTCATATAAAATGAAGTGAATGGAGTCATTCTCATGTTCATCAATCTCTTCTTCAAGGGGAACCTGCTGCTCTTCTACAAAAACGGTTTTTCTAATAGTAAAAACATCTTGGATCTGTTCTTCTGTGTTAGCAACTACAACGTTCACGTTATTCTTCCTTTCCTAATCGGAATGTTTCGTAAACGGTCCAGGAGCCATTTTCTAACTGATACAACAAGTGAAATCGGTCGATTGTTTCTTCATGATCGATTCCAAGCATGCTCAGTGATCCAAAGATATCCGAATGCTCATCATTTGAAAGTTTCTGGGCAATGGTGATATGAGGAACGAAAGCGAATTCCGGCTCGTCACCCATGAAATTCTGATTATGCATATCATCGTGCAACCCTTGCAGTTCAGGCTTAGACTCAACTTTGAAATAAATGACGTTATTCACAGGTTGAAAGGAGCTTACTTTATACACTTTTAAATTGAATGGATCGTATTTTTTTGAAATCGCGGAAAGTTTCCCGGCAATATCTTTGATTTGATCATCATCTGCGCTAAAGACGTTTTTTAATGTCAAATGTGGCGGGACCAATGCATAATGAGGATCATAGCGTTTCCTGTAAGAGTTCGCGATATCTTGTAGCTTTTTCGATGGGAAAATGACTATACCATAATTCATTTTCTTCAATCCTCCTCTATTTAACTATCATTGTAATAAGTACAGTATAGCAAATTTTTCAAAAATTTAATATAGGGCGAACGAAAGAGGAATGATGTGATTCCAGAGTGTTGACGTTCATAGCCGGCAAGGGTTGTCCCCTCGCCGGCTAGAAAGTCATCCTGATCAGCTGAACATCATTTTGACAGCGCGTTTTAAATCTGGCTGCCAATACTTCCATGTATGATCTCCGTCGAATTCATCGTAGAAAGAAGAGAACCCTTTGCTGTCGAATAATTCATGAAGCTGTCTGTTGGGTTGTAAAAAGTCCTTTATCTTCCCGTCAGTCGTCTTCACTTCGGTTTCCCCTTGGCCTATGATGTGGTAGATGCTTAGAAGATGAGGCTGTGTGAACCCTTCCACTGCATCCAGTACTTTCTCATCGACAAAAGGTGATTGAAGGAGAACCTTGCCAAATGTATGAGGGTATTTCAATGCGGTCATAAGCGACACCGTTGCTCCCAATGAATCTCCAACAAGGGCACGCCCCATACCCATATGATGGGTCGGATAATGCTCATCTAAATAAGGAACCAATTCATGTGCCAGAAAGCGGATATAAGCATCATTTTCCTCACCATGGGGGTGGTATTTCCTTCTTCGATCCTCAACGTCTTTATACGGTACCCCCACAATGATCATATTTTCAATTTCCCTGTTTGAAAGCAGTTCATCCGCGAGTCGCGGGATCCTTCCCAGTTGGAAGTAATCTTTCCCATCCTGAGCGATGAGCAGGGAATATTTATAAAGAGGAGAGAATGTTGCAGGCAAATAAACAAGCATCTTCATCTCCTCATTCAGTTCTTTACTAAAGAGGGTTAATTCGGTTACGTTTCCTCTTGCGGTTGTCATGACGATAGCCTCCTATAATCAGTGTTAACGTTTACAGGAAGATTGTATCATAATCTCTTACATAATACCCGAAAGCGAATTCCGATACGAATATTCAAAAAAGTGTTATAATTTTAATAGGAAAGTGTTTGTATAGAGAGGGGATTTAATATGAATAAACCTGTTCATTCAAAAGATGTGACCAAAGCTGCATTAAAAAGGCTTAAGGATCGTGGTGTTTCCATAGAGGATATAGCCGATATCGTCTATGAAATGCAGTATCCATATAATACTGATCTCCATATGGAAGATTGCATTGATAGCGTGAAAAAAGTGTTGTTAAAAAGAGAGATTCAGCATGCCATTCTGGTAGGAGTCGAATTGGATCAGCTTGCGGAGGAGAAAAGACTTTCAGAGCCCCTTCAATCAATTGTCGAAATGGATGAAGGACTGTTTGGAGTTGACGAGACCATTGCACTGGGAGCAGCCTTGGGATATGGAAGCATTGCCGTTACGACGTTCGGTCATCTGGATAAGAATAAAATCGGTATCATCAGGGAGTTGGATACGAAAAAAGGGAATGGTGTACATACCTTTTTGGATGATATTGTAGCGAGCATCGCTGCCAATGCATCTTCAAGGATTGCTCATACTCAAAGGGACCTGGAAGAAAATATTTCTGAAGAAGATAAGCTGAAGTTTGAGGACGAGGAATTGATCGGCTGAAACAAACACCTGATATATAACAGAAGGGACTGATGGATGCTCATACATCATCAGTCCTTTTTGTGAGGACAAATTTACGTCTCAGAAGAAAAGAAGTTGCATTAAATGGAAACGCTTTATACATTCCCTATGCATTTCCGTGCTCTTTGCCTTAGCCCCGGGTAAGGGTTTCGGCTGACTGGGGAATGATTCTAGAAGGGTTTTTATGAAAAATGTTAAAACTTTATGTATTTGATTTGACAAGATTGTTACAGGCTGTGTTACAATTATTTCGTTAACGTATAAAATTTAATAGGGGGAATTAGAATATGAAAAAACGCAGTTTATTTCTAAGCACTGCACTACTTCTAGTTCTATCTGTCATTCTTGCTGCTTGCGGCGGCGGATCAGGTGGAGGTTCATCATCTGATGGTGAAGGAAACAAAGAGGTTGACTTCATTGGTATTGCTACAGGTGGAACAGGGGGTACATATTACCCGTTAGGCGGAACATTCGCTAAGATTATCGAGGATGAAACAGGAATCAAGTCCTCAGCATCCACTTCAGGTGCATCTGCTGAGAATATGGCCGCTGTGAAAGACGGCAAAACTGAAATCGCTTTTACACAAACGGATATTGCTTCTTATGCTTCTGAAGGAACGGAAATGTTCAAGGATAACAAGGTGGAGAACGCAAGAGGTATCGCGACTCTTTATCCAGAAACAATCCAAATCGTTACAACGAAGGATTCTGGTATCAAATCAGTGGAAGACCTTAAAGGGAAAGTCGTTTCAGTTGGTGAAGCCGGTTCAGGTACACTATTGAATGCAACTCAGATCCTGGAAGTACACGGAATCAAACTGGAAGACTTAGAAGCTCGTAACCTATCATTCGATGATTCAACTACTGGTATTCAGGATGGTACAATCGATGCGGCGTTCATCACGTCTGGTACTCCGACTGGAGCGGTCGAAGGATTGGCTGCGACAGAAGACATCGCGATCGTACCTGTCGAGTCAGACAAAGTCAACGAGTTGATTGAGAAGTACCCTTACTATTCTGAAGATGAAATCCCTGCAGGAACGTACAGTAAAGTGGACGATGCCGTGACAACCGTGGCAGTTCGTGCCATGTTAGTGACAAACGCTGATATTTCAGAAGATGTCATTTATGATGTAACAAAAGCCATTTTTGAAAACACAGATCAAATCACCCACGCTAAAGGTAAGTTGATTAAGGCGGAAGACGGCCTTAAAGGTATGGGAATCGAATTACACCCTGGTGCAAAGAAATACTTTGATGAAAAAGGAATTTCAATGGAATAGGTTCACACCAGAAGATGAACAAAGGGATAGGCCGCTTACGGTCTATTCTTTTGTTTTGGTTTCAGCTAAAAGCCTAACAATGGAATGGTGGGGAATTCTTTATGAGGAAATATACATCCCTGGGAGCAATTCTCCTGATTCTATGTATCGGATTCAGCCTTTTTATACCCTTACATACCTTTTTGGTTGTAGAACCGAGAAGTACAACAGGGGACTCTGTCCTTTTCAGCCTCACCGACAATCATTCGTTTTCGGTTCGATATACTCACTCTATTCATTTATCAGAAGTAGAAGAGTTTTATGTGACGACATCCTCAAATCAAATTCAACAAACTAAATTACTTTATGAAGATACTGCCATTGGTATGCCGGCCAATGCAGAAGGAAATGAAATCTTTGAAGTGACGAAGGAAGGCAAGTATTTAATTTCTAATATGGAGAGAGTGTTTCCTTACATTGATATCAGGATTGGCCAAGTCGTCGCGAATCACCGTCTCGTGCTTGACGGGAGGGAATATCCTTTAGCAGACTATTTTGATAAAGGGTCTGTCGTTCGGGTTCAATTGAAGAAACAATCACTTTACAACCAGTGGAAAGGAGTGACTGTAGTTGGAAAAAGATAAAGAGTTTGAATCTTTGACTGCAGAGCAACAACAAGAGTTACTTGAAAAATACGATCCGGAATCTTCCACCAGGAAATTCCATCACGGAACGTTCAAATGGATAATATTCTTCGGGTTATTGGCATTTTCTTTATTTCAATTAGTAGCATCCATCTTCCAATTCATCCCACGGCAATTGCTTTTGTCTATACACTTAGGGTTCGCCCTTTCATTAGTGTTTCTGTTATTTCCTGCCCGCAAGAAATATTTGAAGAAAGACAAGATTGCCTGGTATGATATTGTACTTTCAGCCATTTCTGTAGGAATTGGTGCATACTGGCCGATCATGCAGGATGATATCGTCAGCAGGGTCGGATTGATGACTCAACTGGACTTTTATGTCGGTTTCGCTGCTATGATTCTTGTATTGGAAGCTACTCGACGTGCGGTGGGGTTACCGATTACGATCATCGCATCTGCATTTATCCTATATATGTATTATGGCAGGTTGATGCCTGGATTCCTGGCTCACAGGGGTTATGATTGGGACGATATCGTGAAAACGATGTTCTTCACAAGTGAAGGGATCTTGGGGACACCATTATATGTTTCAGCCACATTCATCTTCTTATTCTTATTGTTTGGGGCATTCCTTGTGAAGACTGGCGTCGGTCAGTATTTTAATGATTTGGCCGTGTCCATTGCTGGTAAACGTGTCGGAGGACCTGCAAAGGTTGCGATCTTCTCCAGTGCCCTTCAAGGGACCATCAGCGGGAGCTCCGTTGCGAACGTCGTGACATCGGGTTCCTTCACAATCCCTATGATGAAAAAACTGGGGTATCGTAAAGAGTTTGCCGGCGGGGTAGAGGCTGCCGCTTCAACCGGTGGTCAGTTGATGCCACCGATCATGGGAGCTGCTGCTTTCCTGATGGTGGAATTCATCGGCGGTATTTCGTATTGGGATATTGCCAAAGCTGCCTCTATTCCAGCCATTCTTTATTTCACAGGTATCTGGATCATGACACACTTTGAAGCGAAGCGGATCGGCCTTCGGGGTTTATCCGATGATGAGATGCCAGACCGTAAAGAAGTGTTCAAGAAAATTTACTTGCTGCTTCCAATCCTAACGGTCATCATTTTGTTAGTGAGCGGAATGAGCGTCATGCGTGCGGCACTTTGGTCTATTGTTGCCACAGTCGCCATTAGTGCGATTAGGAAAGATACAAGAATCGGTTTCAGGGATGCGGTAGATGCGCTTGTGGACGGGGCGAGGACAGCTTTGTCTGTAGCAGTGGCAACAGCCGCAGCAGGTATGATCGTAGGGGTCGTGACTAAGACTGGTCTAGGGTTGACCCTTGCGAATGGTCTGGTTGACCTGGCAGCGGATCTTACCAATTCCACCGAAGGTAAGCTGATCCTAACATTGGTGTTTACGATGATTGCGTCGATTGTACTCGGCATGGGTTCTCCAACTACGGCGAACTATGTCATCACATCCACGATCGCTGCTCCTGCAATCATATTATTGGGAGCACCTGAGTTAGCCGCTCACTTATTCGTATTTTATTTCGGTATCATTGCTGATATCACGCCGCCTGTGGCACTGGCTGCCTTTGCCGCCGCCGGGGTGTCGGGAGGAGAACCGATACGGACAGGGGTCAATTCTGCTAAGTTGGCCATTGCCGCTTTTATCATACCTTACATGTTCGTATTGTCCCCGGAATTGTTGATGATCGATACAACCATCCCGAGGCTGATATGGGTTGTCTTTACGGCCGTGACCGGGATGATGGCGATTGGGGCAGGTATGATCGGTTATTGGTATCGTAGAGTATTCGTCATCGAACGATTCCTTTGCGTAGCTGCAGGATTATTACTCATTTATCCAGAAGGCATGTCTGATATCATTGGTTTGGTTTTATTTGGAATCATGCTTGCACTGCAATTTTTCATTAAGAGAGAAGATAAGACACCAACAAGAGCAACAGCATAAAATAAATCAAGGCTGAGCCCACTATGGGTTCAGCCTTTTGTATTGGTAGGATCAGCGGAGGGTGGGGGGATAAGAAACTGCCAAAATGTCTTGAATTTTAAACCTGCGAATATCATTTCTGAAGAAGCAGTAAGCGGTGATATAGTCTTTTTCAATTCTCCTTACCAGTACCTTTCTCTTGGTACATTCAAGCCTTGCATTCATATAAATCATTTCAATCGGCTGTCGTTCTATCAAAGAACGCTGAATTTTGATCAACATTGGGCACCCCGGGTGTTATTGATACAAATAGTATATGCGAACAGGTGTTCTTTTATGCATTGGAAGATGAATTCAGAAAAAATTTACGATAAGTCATTGACAATTCTCATTATATGAATATAATAGAATATGTACCTTGCATCGCGACTTGTTAGCTCAGTGGGAGAGCACTTCCTTGACAGGGAAGGGGTCGTGGGTTCGAATCCCTCACAGGTCATACATATGGAAAAGCCTGCATCCTTTAGGATGCAGGCTTTTTTTGACGTCAAATGTGCAATGGGAATGAAAAAGGACTCTGCTGTGTTCATGAGAGAGTCCCTGTCAAAATAATTATTAAGATGATAGCATTTTTATTTTAATTCCAGTTCCTCTTCAAAATAAAATGTGCCTGGATGTTCTTTTACGATATATGAATACCGCTTCATGTTTTTTACATATTGCCACTTCATTACTGTCACTGTTTCGCCAGTTTCCTTGATTGTCACCATAGAACCATTGCTAAACCGATTTTTTGTGGATTTCATTGGGCACTCCCTTTCATCTTTGTTCATTATACCACAGTTTTCCCCTGATTTTAGAACCCCATGAGTGTTTATATTAGTAAAACGGTTACATCCGCCAAAAGGTCGATATCGTTGAATGAAAGAGGGGGAAAACAAGTGAATGGGTTAAAAAGACATATACTGATCACGGTATTCAGTACAATTATGTAGGAGGTCTGACTTTCAAAACTTCTCCTTCAAGAACTTGCTTATTTGTTTCATTACTGTTATTCTATAAAAGAATTATTTTTGTCCGGTATACGAGGGAAGAACACGATTTGGTTTTCACCTGATATCGCAAGAATAGTAATACATGGTGCTCAAATGCACTTTAGGAGGCAACAAACATGGAAAATGGTAAAGTAAAATGGTTTAACGCAGAAAAAGGTTTCGGATTCATCGAAGTAGAAGGTGGAGACGACGTATTCGTACACTTCTCAGCGATTCAAGGTGAAGGTTTCAAATCTCTTGACGAAGGTCAAGAAGTATCTTTCGACGTTGAACAAGGTGCTCGTGGACCACAAGCAGCTAACGTACGTAAAGCATAATCTAACTTTACAACTTCAAGAACAGGCTCATTCGTGAGCCTGTTTTTTTATGGGGATTTTAAGGGAATGGAGAAGAGGGACGGACCTTGAAAGGTCCGTCCCTCTATTTGGCTATACCTTTTTAATGGATATCGCGTCACGTAATTTTTGCAGGGAGGCTTTGGAAAGTTCTTTTCGTTTCTTCATGATGTTTACATAAAGGGCGTCAACGATACTCAGCTGACTGATTCTTGAAGCCAGTGCTTCTCCACGGTACTCGGTTTCCTGTGAGACTGTGAATAGTGGAATGTCCACTCTGTTGCTTAAAGGAGATTTAGCGAAGTGGGTGATGGCAATGGTCTTAATACGATTTTTCTTTGCAACCTCCAATACTTCCAATAAATCTTTGTTCGCTCCTGAGTGAGAGATAAAGACGATCACATCTTCTTCTGTTAGCTGAGAAGCCGATATGAGTTGCATATGGGAATCATTATAGGCGGTAGTGGCCATCCCTGTTCTTAGGAACTTATGATGGGCATCCATGGCAATAAAACCGGATCCCCCTGTACCGTAGAATTCGGTTCTTCTTGCATGAAGCATTGCATGAACTGCTTTTTGGAAGGCTTCCTCATCCAATATCCTCAATGAGTCTTCGAGGCTCCTCATATTGGATCGGAAAACTTTTTGGGCGATCACGCCTTCTGAATCTTGTTCATTGATGGTTTCATGGATATCTTTAATCGGCGTCACAATATCAGAAGCCAATGAAATTTTCATTGCCTGGTAGCCTTTATAGCCCAATCGTTTGCAGAATCTGAAAACTGTGGCATCTGCAATACCAAGATACTCTGCGACACCACTGATGGTTGTGTGGATAATTTTTTCAGGATTAGCAATAATAAAATCAGCAATCATCTTTTCTTTTTGACTAAGTTTCGAATAATGAGAACGGATTCGTGGAAAACAATGTTGAGCGTTTTCATCCATGGTTAAAGAAACCTCCTATGGGACATCTGTGAAAATAATTTTAACTCAATTAATGAAATAAAAAAATATTATTTCATAAAAATCCACCACGAAAATTTATTTCGTATTATAATAATAACGGTGAAGAGTTGTATTTATTCGTATTGAAAGGAATGATCGTTTATGACAAAACAACAAATAGGAGTCGTTGGAGTCGGAGTAATGGGTAAGAGCCTTGCTCTGAATTTTGAAAGCAGGGGCTATTCAGTTTCTATATATGATGTGTCAGATGAAAAGGTAAGAGAGGTACTGGATGAGCATAAGGGAAAGAATCTGGTTGGAACTCATGAAGTAAATGAATTTGTACAATCCTTGGAAGTACCACGTAAAATATTGATCATGGTACCTGCCGGGGATATTACTGATAAAGCAATTGATTCATTGCTTCCTCACCTGGATAAAGGCGATATTCTCATTGATGGTGGTAACACGTATTACGAGGATACAATCCGCCGCAACAAGGATTTGGATGAAAAGGGAATTAACTTCATTGGAGCAGGAGTTTCAGGTGGAGAAGAAGGTGCCCTATATGGCCCTGCGATTATGCCAAGTGGTCAGAAAGAAGCGTATGATCTGGTTGAACCTTTCCTCACTGCCATTGCAGCAAAAGTAAAAGGAGATGCCTGCAGTACATACATAGGTCCTGATGGATCCGGCCATTATGTGAAAATGGTACATAACGGAATTGAGTACAGTGATATGCAGCTCATTTGTGAAGCGTATTATCTGATGAAAAATGTACTTGGTTTAAATGCAAATGAGCTTCATGAGATTTTCAAAGAGTGGAATGAAGGTGAACTCGACAGCTATCTGATTGAAATCACCGCAGATATCTTTACAAAGGTGGATGAAGAAACAGGCAAGCCTCTTGTCGATGTCATTTTGGATACTGCCGGGCAAAAGGGTACCGGGAAATGGACGAGCATCAGCTCTCTTGAATTAGGTGTACCATTGTCGATCATCACCGAATCCGTTTTTGCACGCTTCATCTCAGCAATGAAGGAAGAACGTGTGAAGGCAAGCAAGATCCTGAGGGGTCCTAAGAATAAAGAATTTAAAGGAGACAAACAGGAATTCATCGAGATGATTCGTAAGGCATTGTACTTAAGTAAAATCTGTTCATATGCTCAAGGGTTTGCACAGCTTCAATCGGCTTCAGATGAGTACAATTGGAATTTGAAACCAGGCGAAATTTCTATGATCTTCAGAGGTGGTTGCATCATCCGCGCTGGTTTCCTGGAAGAAATCAAGAATGCCTATGACCGTGAACCAGGCTTAACGAATCTGCTCCTTGATCCTTACTTCAAGGAAATTGTAGAAAATTATCAGGATGAAGCCAGGGAGGTTGTGGCCACAGCCATCAAGTTGGGTATTCCTGTACCAGGCCTTGCCAGTGCATTGGCATATTATGATAGCTATCGATCTGAATCGCTTCCGGCAAATCTGCTTCAAGCCCAAAGGGATTATTTCGGTGCCCATACGTATCAGCGAATAGACAAAGAAGGCACCTTCCATACGGATTGGTTATCTAAATAATAGAATGAAGAGCCCTGTGGGGAATCCCACAGGGCTCTATTCATTCATCTTTCGTATCGTGTTTTTTCTTTTCGTCTTGCTGGTCTTTTTTTAGTTCGTCAATTGGAATAGGGTCGACGTTTTGCTCACTCTCATGCTGGTCGAGGATACTTTCATCGTCCTTCTCAGCATTCTCAGGGTTATGATTGGTGGTATTTTTCGGCATGATGCATGTTCCTCCTCATAATGATCGGTTCTTATACCTTACCCCCTCTGGAAAGCAGAAAACCTCTAAAAGGATAAAAAAAAGAAAGCCGCCTTTTGAAGGCGGCTTTCTGAAATGAGTTAGATTTTCACATCGATTTTAGCATTTTTCTTTAAATCTTCGACATGCTGAACGAGTTTTTCTTGTTTCTTCTGTTGTTCCAGCTGTGTTTTGATCTGTGGTTTTACATCTTCATACTTTGGTGCATCCTTAGATTGATCACTGCCTTGTTGGCTGGCATATTGATCATAAAACTTCTTCATTTCATCTTCGGTTACTTCGTCTACCTTGATTTCTTTATCAACGTAGTTCGTATATTTAATATTTTCAGCAATTTGGGTTTTTAGCTCGCCCATCGTAAATCCGGCTTTCTTCATGGCTTCTTCGAATTGCTTTTCATCTTTGTATTGCTTTTTCACTTCTTCTAGCTGTTTATTGATTTCATCCTCAGATGCCTTATAGCCCTTTTCATCTGCTTGTTGCATAAGAAGGGTTTGTCCTACCAGGCTATCGATGGTTTGATCTTTGATCTTCTTAACTGCATCCTTACTCGTTGGATCCTGACCCATTTGTTGGTACTGCATCTGTGATTGAGTCAACACGTTGTTGAAGTCTTCGCCTTTAATTTTTTCATCGTTGACAATGGCAACGACCTTATCTTTCTCTACCTTTTGTTCATCCATTTTCTTTTGCATTTCTTCCATCCTCTTCGCTTGCTCTTCTTGTGCCTTTTTGTCAGAGGCTTCTGTTTTCGGTTTATCGTCAGCTTTTTGGCTCTCCTCATCCGAACCGCAAGCGGCTAGTCCAATTGTTAATAATGCTAATAGTAAAGTCGTTAATAGTTTCTTCATAGTAGACTCCTTTCAGAACTAAGGTGTGATTTCCAAAAAAATCACTTAATGCGCATTTTAAATGAAAAAGCCTTAAAAAGAAAGTATTTAGGCTAAAAAGTATTGATTGTAATGAGGATGACACACAGGTAAACTGGTGCTCCTCCTTGTATTCACCTGTATGTATACGATTACAAAGAAGAAATCACCTCCAAATAGGATATGAATTTCAAATGATTATTACATTAAAAAAAGAGGCTGCTTAAATCGAGAATACTCCATTTAAACAACCTGAAAAAAATATTGGGGACCAAAGAATACTGTCAAACAACCTTCTATTTGAATTATAGAGAGAGGGGGGGATGAGCTCAACCAACATAAAAGGAGATGAGGACTGAACAGTGTCCATTTGAAGAGAGTATTCAATCTTCTTCTGCCCTTTTCAACGAAAATAATAATTATAGGCATATTCCAATGGGGAGGGATTTTCTTCCTTTTGTTGAATTGGTAACAGTATAACGATAAAAAGGAGAGAGAAGATGAAGCAACTGATAAGAGTGGGGACGATTTACATCCCGGTAAGTGATGTCCAAATGGCGAGTACATGGTATCAGGAAAAGTTAGGCGCCGAGCTGAACTATATGGACGAAGATAAAGCTATATTAGATCTTGCTCATCAAAGCATTTTTTTGGTGAGCTCGATAGAAGGAGAAAGCAGCAATTTTTTAGATAAGCGCCGAAATAAGCGATTTTCCTTAACGTTTGAAGTGGATGGTATAAGTGATTTAAACAACTTGAGAGAGTATTTGCTTGATCAGGAAGTGGAGACGGGGAAGATCGAGGACAGGGGCCACAGTGGACTTAATTTCGTATTCGCGGACCCTGATGGCAATCTATTTGATGTGTGGAGTGAATTAAGTCCACAGTTTAAAGAAGCCTTTAATGTGTAAAAGAAGAAACCATCTTGATGCTTGACTCTAAATAGAAGAAGAGCGATACTTGTAAAAGTTTAATAGATTTGCTTGTATTTCTAAAATAAATCGTATATGATGATGAAGAACACAACATTTTGTGTTCTTTTGAAATTAATTAACTATATATTGATTATAACCTGTGAATAGGGTGTCTGTTGAGACTTAAAAGGGAATCCGGTGTGAAACCGGAGCTGTCCCCGCAACTGTATGTGCCGACGAAATAAGGAACTGCCACTGTCGATAAGATGGGAAGGCCTTAGAGTAGAATGAAGCGCTAGCCAGGAGACCTGCCTTATTTATCACGTGTTATCTTCTTCGGGAATTGGGAGGATAAAGCGAGGATTGTAATAGGCTAAAGTCTATTTATATCTCCGTCTATATAAAGCCCATCCTTTTAGAAGGATGGGCTTTTTTTACTCCTTCCCCACTATTCAAAATGGGAGGAATCATTGTGTCAATCACAGTAAATGAACGGCTAAAAGAGGTAGAAGAGATTCTAAAAAGTCTGCACAGTCGGTTTCCGGATCTTTATTTCACCGAATACAATGAAAAGATTTGGCTCTATGCTGAACAACAGGACATGAATAAAGAAGGACTCTATCATTTTATGATCCTGACAGCAGTTGAACGTATCTCCGCACATGAACCGGATTGGACATATGTCGCCGCATCACTGTACATAAAGGATTTATATCAGAGGACGGCCTTATCAAGGGGGACGTCAGAAGAGAATCCGTACGGCTCCTTTTATCAAGTGGTCAAAGATTTAACTTCTTCACAATTATATACACCTGCCTTGCTTGATTGTTATAGCAAAGAAGAATTGGACTACTTGGGCTCCAAGCTGGATTCGACCAGGGATCATCTCCACACATACATAGGAATTGTTACATTGGCCGAGAGATATTTAACAAAGTCCCATGAAGGCGCCATTCTGGAGTTGCCACAAGAGCGATTTATGATCATAAGCATGACCCTGTTCAGGAACGAAGCGAAAGAAAAGAGAATCTCCTTGATTGAAGAAGCCTATTGGGCGCTTTCCAACTTGTATATGACGGTGGCAACCCCTACATTTGCGAATGCAGGGAAGAGTCATGGCCAGTTATCCAGCTGTTTCATAGATACTGTGGAAGATGACTTAAGAAGTATTTATGACAGCAATACAGATGTTTCCACATTGAGTAAAAATGGCGGGGGATTAGGAATTTATTTAGGAAAGGTCCGGAGCAGAGGAAGTGATATCAAAGGCTTTAAAGGGGTGAGCTCAGGTGTCATCCCCTGGATGAAGCAACTGAATAATACGGCGGTTTCCGTCGATCAATTAGGACAGCGCCAGGGGGCGATTGCCGTATATTTAGACGTATGGCATAAAGACATCTTTCCTTTCCTTGATACACGTTTGAACAATGGGGACGAAAGACAGCGGACACATGACCTTTTCACAGGAGTCTCAATTCCGGACTTATTTATGGAACAAGTGGAGGAGAGGAAAGATTGGTATTTATTCGATCCTCATGAAGTGAAAACAGTCATGGGATATTCACTGGAAGATTTCTATGATGAAAGGAAAGGCAAGGGATCATTTCGGGAGAGGTACTGGGATTGTGTAGATCATCCGCTGCTTTCCAGAGAAGTGGTTCCGGCCATTGACATTTTTAAGCGGATCATGATATCCCAGCTCGAAACGGGGACACCTTATATGTTTTACCGTGATACCGTTAACCGCCTGAATGCAAATTCCCATAAAGGAATGATCTATTGCAGTAATTTATGTACGGAAATTGCTCAGAATATGAGTCCAACCGTTATAGAAGAAGAAGTAATTAAAGATGGAAAAATTGTAACCTATAAGTCTCCTGGTGATTATGTCGTCTGCAATCTTGCTTCCATCTCTTTAGCTAAAACCATTATGGATGATGAGTTGAAGAGGGTTGTATCAATAGGAGTAAGGATGCTGGATAATGTAATTGATTTGAATGACCTTCCCGTCCTGCAGGCTCAAATGACCAATCAACGGTATAGGGGAATCGGGTTGGGAACATTCGGATGGCATCACCTTCTTGCTCTAAAGGGAGTGAAGTGGGAAAGCAGTCAGGCGGTGGACTATTGCGATTCTCTTTATGAAGAGATTGCTTATCACACAATAAAAGCCAGCTGCGAACTGGCGGACGAGAAGGGCGTATACCCATACTTTGAAGGATCTGAATGGTCCTCAGGAGAATATTTTGAGAAACGCGGATATTCCAGTATGAGATGGGCTGAATTGAAGGATAAGGTTTCTGCAAAAGGAATTCGTAACGGATATCTGATGGCTGTTGCTCCCAATTCCTCAACATCAATCATTGCGGGATCCACTGCGAGCATTGATCCGATCTTCAGGCTGGAGTATTCCGAAGAAAAGAAAGATTATAAGATTCCCGTCACCGCTCCTGATCTATCACCGAAAACAACCTGGTATTACAAAACTGCTTATCATGTCGATCAACATTGGAGTGTAAAACAGAATGTGAAAAGGCAGCGGCATATCGACCAGGGGATTTCGTTTAATCTGTATGTGAGAAATGACATTAAAGCGAAAGATTTATTGGAGCTGCATCTGGATGCCTGGAATTCCGGATTGAAGACAACTTATTATGTCAGGTCAACGTCGGTATCCGATTTTGAAGAATGCGAAAGCTGTCATAGCTAGACCAGGGAGGTAGAGTATAAGATGAATGAATTGAAACAAAGGGTCCTGATTGATTCAGAGGCACCTAATAAATCTACAGGAATCATTAACGGTGAAAGCTCAAATATCTTGAATTGGGATGATGTTCGATTTTCATGGGCCTATCCGAAATATAAGAGGATGCTTGGGAATTTCTGGACTCCTTTTGAAATTAACATGTCCAAGGATATCAAGCAATTTCCGACTCTCTCAATAAGAGAGCAGGAGTCATTTTTGAAAATAATAGGATTGCTCGCTCTTCTTGACAGCGTCCAAACCGACTATGCAGGTAAAGTGGCAGATTATTTAACGGATTCAAGCCTTAATGCCCTGATGATCATCCTGGCACAGCAAGAGGTTGTGCATAATCATTCTTACAGTTATGTTTTATCGAGCATCGTGTCAAAGAGCAAGCAGGATGAAGTGTTTGATTTCTGGAAGAAAGATCCTATCTTAATAAAAAGGAATGAATTCATTACAAATGGCTACAAAGGGTTTGTAGAATCACCAACGGTTGAAAATTTATTAAAATCGATCATATTTGATGTCATCCTGGAAGGGTTATTTTTCTATTCGGGCTTTGCCTTTTTTTACAATCTGGCCAGAAATCAGAAGATGGTGGCAACCAGTACGATGATCAATTACATTAATCGGGATGAACAGCTCCATGTCGGATTATTTGAGAAGATATATAAAGAGGTCTTGAATGAAAATCCGTCTTATCAAACGGAGGAGCTTCGTACCTTCGGAAAGGAAGCATTTAAACAGGCTGCCCTCCTTGAAATAGAGTGGGGGAGGGGAATCATTGGTTCCAATATGGAGGGTCTCTTACTGAGCGACCTGGAGGACTATATAAAATTCATGGCGAATAAAAGAGCGAAACAGTTAGGTTTTGACGAACCTTTCGAGGGTTACAGGACCAATCCTCTTAAATGGATCATAGCGTATCAGGAAGTGGATAGAGGGAAGACCGATTTCTTTGAACAAAAATCAAGACAATATACGAAAACGTCTGATGCAAATGGATTCGATGAACTGTGAGCAAGGAAGTCAAACCGGTCAAAAACAAAAAGCGAGTCAACCAGACTCGCTTTTTGTTATCTTTTTTCAATAAAAGGGCCATAATCCCTTCTTTTATGTTGAACGGCTACCCATTTCACCGTCGTGAATTCTTCGAGTGCCCATTCTCCGTTAAATCGTCCCAAGCCTGAATTTTTTTCACCACCAAATGGCATATGCGGTTCGTCATTAACAGGTTCATCATTAATATGGATCATCCCTGTCTCCACTTGATGTGCCAAATTCGTTGCTCTCTCAATGGAGGAAGAGTGGACTGCACCACTTAATCCATATGGATGTTCATTGGCTAAACGAACGGCTTCATCATCGTCTTCGAACGAGATGATGGCAGCCACCGGTCCGAATATTTCATTCTTTGCGATTGGCATGGAGTTCGTGACGTGTGTCAGAACCGTCGGGTGTAATAAGTTCTTATCCGCACTGCCACCGAGCACAACCTCTGCTCCTTGTTCTTTACTGCTTTCTATATCCTTCAGAATTCGCTCAACTTGATTTTGATCAATTAAAGGGCCGATATGAGTCGTTTTATCGGATGGGTCTCCTGCATTCAGTTCTTTCACTCGGGATACAAACCTATCCACGAATCTTCCATACAACCCTTTTTGGACCATGATCCGGTTGATGCTCATGCAAATCTGTCCCTGATGATAGAATTTACCGAAAAGAGCTGATTCAACAGCCTTATCGAGGTCTGCATCATCAAGTACGATAAATACATTATTTCCACCGAGCTCCAAAGCGGTTTTCTTGAGGGTTTTTCCTGCAAGCTCACCGATTCGGCGTCCCACTTCCGTTGAACCGGTGAAGGAAATCAATCGTGGGATAGGATGCGTCACGATATCATCGCCGATTTCCGAACCTTTCCCCACTACGACATTTAGTAATCCTTTTGGAAGTCCAGCTTCTTCAAAAATACTAGCAAATAAAAGTCCGCCTGTCACGGGAGTATGTGTGGCGGGTTTAACGACGACTCCGTTTCCCGTTGCCAAGGCAGTGGCAATGGATCGGACGGCTAAATGGAAGGGGAAATTCCATGGGCTGATGACGCCAACCACTCCAAGTGGTTCTCTATACACCCTGTTTTCCTTCCCCGGAACTTGAGAGGGTAAGATTTTTCCCTCCATTCTATATGGATAAGTTGCCGCTTCCTTCATGCTATTGATGGAAACGGTCACTTCCCCTGCAGCTTTCATATACGTGCTGCCGGACTCTTTGATGAGCCAGTCAATGATTAGATCCTTGTTCTCCTCAACAATAGAGACTGCCTTTTCCATGATGCTCCTCTTTGTTTGAGGGAGTTCGAGAGCCCAGGATTTTTGAGCTTCCTGTGCTGACAGATAGGCTTTATCGAGGTCCTCTTTACTGGCTGCTGTAATAGAGCCGATTTCCGTATGATTAAATGGATTCTGATTGGGAATGGAATTTTTGCTGCTTCCGTCCACCCATTCTCCATTAATAAATAGTTTATCAAATTGTGTATTCATCAACCTATTCCTCCTTGTTGTTTACATATCCTGTTGAGTAGGGCGGACAATGATCTCATTGACGTCCACATGACTTGGCTGCTCGACTGCATATGATATGGCTTTTGCGATGTTTTCACTGTCGAGTGGCTTCATTTCACGATCCTTGAATGCGGCTAGGATGTCCTCGTCTGTGATGGTCTCTGTCAATTCTGTCGCAACTGCACCCGGGCAGATGATGGTTGTACGGATGTTATGAGAAGCATTCATTTCTTGCCTTAATCCCTCTGTAATCGCACGGACCGCATATTTCGTCCCGCTGTAGACAGAGCTTCCGGGCATCACTTTATGACCAGCAACAGAAGAGATATTGATGATATGTCCTGATTTCTGTTTTTCCATATAAGGGAGGACAGCGGATATTCCATAGAGGACCCCTTTAATATTGACATCAACCATCTGATCCCATTCTTTAATCTTTCTTTTGTTGATTAAAGAAAGGGGCATGAGTCCGGCGTTATTGACCAATATGTCTATTTGTCCGGCTTCTTGGATTGTCATTTTCGCGAGCTGTTCCATTTCTTCTACGTTCGTCACGTCTGTGACATGATAGTAAGCCGTCCCGCCCATTTTTTCTATTTCATTTTTCAATTCTTTTAATCGTTCTTCACGTCTTGCCGCAAGCATCACCGTTATATTTTTTGATGCCAATTCCTTCGCAGTCGCCTGACCTATCCCGCTGCTTGCTCCTGTAATGATTGCTACTTTCTGATTACCCATCCTCATTTTCCTCCTAACGATATCATTAGATCTATTCACCTATATTGTTTACACAAATCCCATTCCATTTAAACAAAATTCAGAGAGTCGGGAAGGTTAGAGGTTTATGAGAAATAGTATTTCCAAATAAAAGAAAAAATGGTTTAATAATTCTTACCCTGGGAATATACATAGTAGATTGAATGAGAGGAGAGGTTGTTTACATGGCAAATCATTCTACAGAAGAAAAGATGGAGTCGAAGGTGGACAGTGCTTTAGGTAATATGTCCCAGGATAAAAAAGAGGATATTCTTTCTAACTTTGATCATTTCAAATCATACTTAGGTAACAAAGTTTCCTTAGCGGATAAGCTGGGGATGAGCGAAGAGCAGCAGGCAAAGGCAGCTCAGAAGGTAGGGGACTATCTTGCCGTTCATGAAGAACCGAAAAACAGGGAAGAAAAGTTATTATATGAACTTTGGAAAGCAGGCAGTAAGGAAGAACAGCATATGCTTTCTCACATGCTCGTGAAGCTGGTTCACTCAGAATCCTAACACAGTGTTCATAACGAAAGGGCATCCAGTCGGATGCCCTTTCAATTAATGAGTTTACATATGTATTTCGGGGTCTACCTGAACGGTGACATTTCCTTTAATGGCACGGGTGATCATACATGATTGTTCTGCTTTCACCATTAGTTTCTTTGCAAGTGTGATGTCTTTCTCTTCCGTCGCTGGACCCAGTGTCAGAATTGGGCGGTGGATGATTTCCTTGTAGGTTATGACCCCTTTAACGACTTCTACTATTCCTTCGGACGTCATGGTTAAGTCCGTTTTCTCTATACGGCTTCTTTCAAGCATAGCTGCAAGAGTGATGATATAGCAAGTTGCGGCTGCCCCAAGAAGCATTTCATCGGGATTTGTACCGATACCGGGACCGTCCATCTCTGTGGGGATCGATATTTTTGTATGGAAATTTTCTGAGCTCAGGGTACCTGTATCATTCCTGAGTCCTGGCCAATCAGTAGAGATATGAAACGAGTGTCTTGCCATACATATAAGCCTCCTAGAAAGCATGGTAAGAATATTGTATACACTTTTTATTGTGATGGCAAAGAAAAAAGACTCTACAGAGTAGAGTCTTCCGGTTTAGCATGTATTATGCTTTTGTTACGTTAGCAGCTTGGTCGCCACGGTTTCCTTGAACGATTTCAAAAGAAACTTTTTGACCTTCTTCTAAAGTTTTGAATCCTTCGCCTTGAATAGCTGAGAAGTGTACGAACACGTCGTCTCCACCTTCGCGCTCGATGAATCCGAAACCTTTTTCTGCGTTAAACCATTTAACTGTACCTTCTAACATAATGTTACCTCCTCGTGTGTTCTCCACACAATTGTATTACTATTCTTGCTCATGTAACTTCAAGGCGAAAAGCTTTAAAAACTTTGTCCATCCTTCCATTCCGAACAAAAATAATTCTCTTACATAATATCAGGTAAAATGACAAAAGGCAACCCCGATGAATGTCTTTAATGAGCAAGAATGATAGAAAGTGAGAATATTACATTAATTTAAAGGCTGCTAAAACCTGCCGATTGCAGTTTAATTAAAGATTGCTGCGAACATCCCATAGCTCCGGGAAAAACCTGTGATCAAGAACCTTTTTCAAGTAGCCTACTCCACTGGATCCACCAGTACCCATTTTATGGCCAATGATTCTTTCCACTGTTTTCATATGACGGAACCGCCATTGCTGCAGCCAATCTTCAATGTCTATCAGTTTTTCGGCCAGTTCATATAAATCCCAATATTGATCAGGATTTTTATAGACGGTTGTCCAGGCTTCGAGCACAGATTGGTCTTCTTGATAAGGTTTTTTATAATCACGTTTCTTGACATCTTCATGAATGGCTAACCCCGCATCTGCTAAAGCCATAATGGAAACATCATAGAGGGACGGTGCTTCATATGCCTTTTGAAGCAGAGCCAATAATTCTGGATCCTTTTTGTAAATTTCAAGCACATGCTTCGTTTTGTACCCAAGGGCAAATTCAATCATCCTGTATTGGTACGATTGAAAACCAGATGCTTGACCGAGACTGTCCCTGAATTGGACGTATTCTGATGGGGTGAGTGTTGACAGCACATCCCATGCATGAATGATCTGTGATTGAATCTTTGAAACACGTGCAAGCATTTTAAATGCCGGTGACAGTTCCCCTTTTTGAATGGACGAAATGCTTGCACGGATTTCATGAAGGATTAATTTCATCCATAGTTCACTGACTTGGTGTATAATGATGAACAACATTTCATCATGGTGACCTGATAACCTTTTTTGACTA
Source organism: Rossellomorea sp. YZS02 (assembly GCF_033963925.1). NCBI lineage: Bacteria > Bacillati > Bacillota > Bacilli > Caryophanales > Bacillaceae > Rossellomorea > Rossellomorea sp. YZS02. The sequence goes on from NZ_JAXBLY010000023.1 coordinate 43,574, forward strand.
TCTAATAACGTATCGAGCCCCAAATATTCTCCATAAGTCATTCTGTTAATAAAATCGGTATATACTTCTTCATTCCCCATAGAGTCTTTCTTGTTTACCATTGATATTTCTCCCTTTCTTCTGCTTGATTCAGAGATGCAACTGATTGATCCCCCTTGATATATATTTCTTGAAGGGAACATGGAAATCCTCCCTTTATCTTCAATAGGGATCTTCCTTCTATGTATCACTATCTGTTAAATGTTAGTTCTGCATCATGAGAAACATGTTAAAATTAGAACAATTTAGAAATCATGCGAGGTGAATGATATGGAGAAGGTGTTCCTTTCTACCAAGTTCTATTTTCGACGTTTAATGAAAGAAGATTGGAGGGATGTTCATGACTATGCATCCCTGGAAGTGGTTTCAATGTTCCAGAGTTGGGGTCCGAATAATGCGCTGGAGACAATGTCATATGTTGATGACGTCTTAAAACATGAAAAAGTGGTTCCGCAAAGCAGGTATGTACATGCACTGGTTGATGGTGGGGTCGGAAGAGTGATCGGTGCGGGTGAGATTAACATCAATAGCTTTAAACATCGTTCCGGGGAGATCGGCTACATTCTTCATCCCGATTATTGGGGAAAGGGCTTAGGAACACTCGTAGCGATGAAATTGGTCGATAAGGGGTTCTCAGAATTAAATCTCCACAGGATTTCAGCTACTTGTGACCCTCAAAATATTTCTTCCCAAAAAGTGTTAGAAAAGGTCGGGATGACTCTTGAGGGAAGGATTCGCCATCACATGAAAATGAATGATGGTTGGAGAGATTCATTTTTATATGGGCTACTGGAAGAGGAGTGGAGAAAAGGGTAATCATGCACATAACATCTTTAACGGAATGCTGTGCAAAGTGGTTTAAATTGGATTGAATTGCAAATTAAAGGGGAAAATAAGAATATCCTTTCTTTATTAGGAGTCTAGATTATGAATTTTATGCACCATTCAAAGGCAGTTATCATTCGATTTTTCAAGGAGCGTTTCTTTGATCATTCTGCACAGTTGGCATATTACTTACTCTTATCCATCTTCCCTTTTTTGATTTCTGTGTTTTCATTGATCAGTTTTCTTCCCATATCCGAAACCAATGTGTTGCTTCTGATCAAGCCTTTTGCACCTGATAAATCATACGCGATCATTCAAAGCAATATTGAACGGATCCTTTACGACCAAAGAGGGGACGTTTTGTCCATTTCGATATTCTTTACCTTTTGGCTTTCGTCAATGGCTGTTCAATCGATGGTGCGTTCACTTAACCAGGCGTATCGTATTGAAAGGAAGAAGCCGTTTATCATCGCATTGTTTTATGATCTCTTGCTGACTGTCGGATTTATGATTCTTATCTCATTCTCCCTCATTGTTCCGGTAGTAGAGGAGTATATCCGTCATGCACGATTTACAGAAGGTAAGATTAATGGGGATTGGAGTCAGGCGTGGGTGATTGGTAAATGGGGGCTGAGCTCAGTCTTTATGTTCCTACTTTTCGTTTTTCTTTATATGGTCGTCCCAAGTAAGCGTATATCATTTCTTCATGTCATTCCTGGGGCTCTGGTTGCGACTTTCGGGTGGCAGGGAGTTTCCTGGATTTATGGAACGTATGTTAAATTGAATGATTACTCACAGTTTTACGGACAGTTGGGAAGTGTCATCACGTTGGTGGTCTGGTTTTATATTTCATCGACCATCCTCTTAATCGGGGGTTTGTTGAACGGTAGCATAGCGGAGAAAACGCTGAAATAGAAATCGCTTGGCTCGAAGCCAAGCGATTTTTTCTACTATGAGTACCTTTTCCCTTCACACCTGTCCCTCTTCTTTCATCATAACGACAAGCTTCTTTGATATGGTTAATAATACAAGGCCCAGGATAATGGCTGCAGCTCCAATGACAGCGAAAATTTCTAAATAACCCAAGGTTGCTGTGAGTGAAGCCAGCTGTCCAGCGAGGAGACTCGCCACTCCAATGGCAGCCATCCATACTCCCATTAGAAGCGACGCAATCTTAACAGGTGCTACTTTACTGACTAATGACAATCCTACAGGTGAAAGGAACAGTTCTCCAAGCGTATGAAGCAAGTATGTGAATATGATGAATAACAAGTTGGCTTTTTCCGTGATGTTCTGTTCATCGGAACCGGTCTGCATGACTGCGGGAATGAGGACCATGAACCCGAGACCCAAGAGGATCATCCCGATACCCATCTTTGTCGTCATATTCAGGTCTCCTCTTTTAGATCGTGATAGACGCAACCATACGCCTGAAAGAATCGGAGCGAGGATCACGATGAACAGGGGATTCACAGATTGGAACCAGGCAACAGGTATTGTGTAACCGAATACTTCCCGGTCAATAAAGTTCTTTGTGTAAAGGGTGAATGAACTTCCTGCCTGCTCAAATCCAGCCCAGAAAAATACGACGAAACAGGCTAGAATCAGGATGGCCGTTGTCCGCTGCTTTTCCTTCTTGGACAGTGGAATATTTCGGTCTTCATTTGCTTCTTCTGCCAGTTGTTTATTTGGTCTCAGCCCAACGGTTCCAAGATATTTGTTGTTCAATGAACTAAAGATGATCTGTCCGGTGATCATCCCTATGGAGGATGCAAGGAATGCCCATTTGAATCCGTAATGCATCGTTCCATCCGTCATGGTAGTGAGAAACAGGTCTTCAGCAAGGTAGCCGGCAATGAGTGGTGCGAATAGTGCACCAAGGTTAATGCCCATATAAAAAATGGTAAAGGCTGCATCTTTGCGTTTATCATTCCGTGGGTAGAGCTCACCGACGAGCGTCGAAATATTCGGTTTGAAAAATCCATTTCCAAGGACGAGGAGGGCAAGTCCCCCATACAAACCGATTTGGGAGTGGGTAAGGAAAATGGTGAAGTCTCCGCATGCCATTGTGATTCCACCAATGGTTATTGCCTTCCTCAATCCGATATATCGATCAGTCAACCACCCTCCCAAAATAGGAGTGAAGTATACACTGCCTGTATAAATACCATAGATGGACAAGGCCTTTGCAGGATCGACACCCAAGCCCCCGCTTACAAAAGCGGTTGTTAAATATAGAACCAGAAGGGCCCTCATTCCATAGTAACTGTAGCGTTCCCATAACTCAGTGAAGAACAACAGATATAAACCCTTAGGATGTTTCTTGCCTTGAGGTAAGCTGTCTAACGTTGATGAGTTCACTCTATCACTCCTGTCTTTAATCATTGTGATTCGTTTCGGTAGAAAAGGGAGCAGAACTTTTTTACAAATCCTCTCATAGTATTCCCGTTCTTTTCATAGGCATGTACAAAAAGGGGCGGTGAAAAATGTGTTTAAAGGATGTTTATATTGTGGCCACTCATCGTTAACGGAAAATGAGTTATTTATGAGGGAGGAATATGGAAGTGAACACGTGATGTATCCAAAAGGACAGAAGCTGGGGGGGAATGTCGTTTTCCTCAGTTGTGATGAGTGTGGATTTCTGCATCCTTTTCATGAGGGAAAACGGAAGAGATTTGAAAGGAACTTGAATAAAACCAGGAACATCCGCTGGAATATTCGGTGAAGAAGATTTGTAGTTATCTGACTAAAGACGATATAATAACGGAAGGGGGGGGAGTTAAATGAATACATATCCTGATACGAAGAAAACCATTCAATTGATAAAGGAACTTGTGGAAATTCCAAGTCCTTCAGGTAATACGAATAAAATCATGAGTTTTGTCGAGGAATATCTGTCAGATTTACATTTAGAGATGAGAAGGAATAGGAAGGGTGCCCTTATCATCACATTACCTGGCGAAGATACAGAAAGACACCGCATGCTAACTGCGCACGTAGATGCACTCGGTGCCATGGTCAAGGAAATAAAGAACGATGGCCGGTTACGCTTATCCATGATCGGTGGTTACAGATGGAATGCTGTGGAAGGGGAGTACTGCCAGATTGAAACTTCTTCAGGAAAAACATTCAGTGGAACCATTCTCATGCATCAAACATCCGTTCACGTTTACAAAAATGCAGGCGAAGCGAAACGAGACGAAACAAATATAGAAGTACGGATTGATGAAAAAGTGCGTAATGCCAAAGAGGTGAGGGAACTTGGCATTGAAGTGGGGGATTTCGTATCATTCGACCCCCGTGCTGAAATTACAGACAGCGGATTTATTAAATCCCGTCATCTGGATGATAAAGCGAGTGTAGGGATGCTCTTACAATTGATACGCCACATTCAATCTGAAGGCGTGACGCTTCCATATACGACGCATTTCTTGATTTCGAACAATGAGGAAATCGGTTATGGAGGGAATTCGAATATTCCTGATGAAACGATTGAGTATTTGGCTGTCGATATGGGGGCAATCGGCGACGGGCAAAGTACGGATGAATACTCGGTCTCCATATGCGCGAAAGATTCAAGCGGACCATATCACTACGGACTTCGCAAGCATCTAATTTCACTGGCAGAAGAGAATGCCATCGACTATAAGGTCGATATTTATCCTTATTACGGTTCAGATGCTTCAGCGGCGATCCGCGCAGGTTTTGATATTGTCCATGGTTTGATAGGTGCGGGAATCGACGCATCTCATGCCTATGAACGGACACATGAGTCTTCGATCCTTCACACTGAAACATTACTTTGGCATTATGTGCAATCTAAGATGGTCATTGAATGAACAAGGAGTCTTCCGTCATCCGTACTATGGGTGATGGGGGGCTTTTTTGGTTTCAATCGCGCAAATCTTGGGTAAGGTGACATTTGTGTGAGAAAATTTAGTTCTTAGTTTAGGAGGTATTTCTCTTATCAAAGCTAAGATGATAAGATAAAATAAAGAAACAATCTAACTAAATGAGGTATAAGAATGATTACATATAATCTGTTAGAAAGCATGAAATTAAAAACGATCTACGGTGAACTCCCTTCTGCCATCAGCGATATTCACGTTGACTCAAGAAAAGTGACTGACGGCACCATGTTTGTCTGCACTAGAGGATACACAGTGGATGGGCATGACTTTGCAGCAATGGCCGTTGAAAAAGGGGCCACTTTGATAGTGGCGGAAAAACAACTGGATATCGATTTAGAAAAAGCGGCATTAGTCGTAGTGAAGGATACATTCAAGGCGCTTGCTCAATTATCGAATAAATTCTATAATTATCCATCACAAAAACTCACTGTGTTCGGAGTGACAGGGACCAACGGGAAGACTACGGTCAGCAATTTGATCCACTCCATCCTGAAAAGCTCAAATCAACGCTCAGCATTATCAGGCACCATCGGTTTTAATCTTGATGGGGAGATGCTTCCAAGTGAAAACACGACATGCGACAATTTAACAAATCAGCAGATGATGCAAAGTGCGTTAGACAGGGGAATAGATAACTTCACACTTGAGGTATCCTCTCATGGCTTGGCTCTTGGAAGATTATGGGGGATCGACTTTGATGTGGTTGCCTTCACAAATCTGAGTCATGATCATCTGGATTATCATGGAACGATGGAGCATTATGGTTACGCAAAAGGTCTTTTATTCTCCCAATTGGGTCAGGACCTTCAAAATCCAAAGTATGTCGTGCTGAATGCAGATGATGAATGGTATCATCGCTACAGCTATATGACACCACATGAAGTCATCAGCTACGGATTGGAAGAAAACGCAGACTTCAGAGCTGTCAATGTCGAATACTTCAATGATTTAACCAGGTTCACATTAACTTCTCCCGAAGGAAGCTTCGATGTGGAAATGAAACTTTTAGGAAAATTCAATGTGTATAATGTATTGACGGCCATCGCTTGCCTTTATGCAAGGGGAATGGAAATATCCAGGCTCGTAGAGATTGTCCGTGATCTTCCTCCTGTAAATGGTCGGATGGAGAAGGTAGAGATGAAGGCGCCGTTATCTGTTTATATCGATTACGCCCATACTCCTGATGCCATCGAGAATGCCATACAATCAGTGCTCCCGTTTAAGGAGAAAAAAATCATCTTTCTTGTAGGTACCGGAGGAAACCGAGACAAGTCAAAGAGACCGACCATGGCAGAAAAAGCATCGTTGGCGGACTACGTCATCTTAACGACAGATGACCCACGATATGAAGAATACGACAGCATCCTGAATGATCTTGAAAAAGGGATGCAGCATGAACAATATGCCCTCATAGGTGATCGTGCAGAAGCAGTTAAGCATGCAATCGAAGTGAGTGAACCTGGAGATATCATCATCTTTGCAGGAAAAGGACATGAGGATTATCAAATCATCGAAAATACAAAGTATCCTCATAGCGATAAACAAATCGCCATAGAAGAGAGCAAGATGAAGTACGGGATAACTGAATAACGTGATGGGAGACAGACCACTAAAAAGCGGTCTGTCTTTTTTTGATAACGATAGACGAAATTCACAATCTTTGGTAAATTTAAACTATCTATTAAATGATGAAAGAATGACGCTAATGAAATTTTCATTATACTTGAATGATTATGAAACTGAAAAATTGTTTTCAACTTTAAGGTGGTTGTTCGTCTTGATTGCCACCCTATTATTTTACGTTCCTCCTTTTTCAGAAAATATCTCCACCAATAAGACGGTCTTCCCTTATCTGTTGGTATCCGGAGTATTGTATATGCTGGTGACTCAAATAGCCTTGATACGGGCAAGGGAGGACAAGCGCAGTCTGAAATTGATTCTGAAAGCGGGTATCGTTTTCGATTATCTGGCACTGATCTGGCTGATGTTCTTATCAGAAGGGATTCATAGTCCGCTTTATCCGATTTCCATATTATTCGTGATGCACGCGACGATTTATTGGAGAACAAAGGGGGCGCTGATTTCACTTGCAGCATTTAGCACAGCTTACATTGCGATGGGATTAGTGACTGTTGACATCACGGAATTTCACGAATATTTCACATTGACATTCAATCTGTTTTTTCTTTGGATCATTGGATTATTCGGTGCATTGATCATGCTGAGGGAGCGTGCCCAGCATGTTCAGAAAGAGGCCTATCATCATCTCGCCCATAAAGATTACTTATCAGGTTTATTAAATCACCGTTCGTTTCAGGAGAGGTTCAGAAGCAGGCTGGAACAAAATCAATGCTTCAACTTACTGATTGGTGATATAGATGATTTTAAGAAAGTGAATGATGAGTATGGTCATTTAACAGGTGATGATCTCATTCGTAAGGCAGGTGACGTTTTCCGTATTCACGCCGAAACTTATAATGGTCAGGCATTCAGGTATGGTGGAGAGGAATTCGTATTTATATTGCCGTACATGGAAGACAGTATCCTTGAAAGGTTTCTATACGTATTATACGATCGGTTAAAGGAGTTGGAGCCACTCCCTATCTCCATGAGCTTTGGTCATGCTCAATCTTCTGAAACCGCTGAACCCGAGAAATTGATTGCTCTTGCAGATCAAAGGCTCTATGTAGCCAAGAAATCAGGTAAGTGCAGGACTTGTCTGACAAATGACAAATTATTCATACCTGAAAATGAAATCCAAAATGAAAAAGAAGCGTGCCGTTAACGGCACGCTTCTTTTTTGATGAAGAGATATTATATGAACATTCCTGCAATGGCAGCACTTAATAATGAAGCAAGTGCACCTGCTGCGACTGCTCTTAATCCCAAGCGGGCAATATCTCCTCTGCGGTTCGGTGCAAGATTACCAAGTCCGCCAAGTAAAATCCCAAGTGAGGAAAGATTGGCGAAGCCGCATAATGCAAATGAAATAATCGCAACTGTTTTATCGGATAGGTTCCCGATCTCCGGAGCGAAAGCTGAATAAGCTACAAATTCATTAATGACAAGTTTTTGCCCAATGAAGTTTCCTGCTGTAACCGCTTCATGCCATGGTACTCCGATTGCGAAGGCAAGTGGTGCAAATACGTAACCAAGAATAAGCTGAAGTGAAAGGCTGTCAAATCCAAACCATCCACCAACCAATCCAAGTAATCCATTAATCAACGCAACTAACGCAATGAATGCAAGAAGCATCGCACCGATGTTTAAAGCTAATTGCAGCCCGACACTTGCACCGTTTGCAGCAGCATCAATCACATTGGCGGATTCCGAATCCGCTTCCATTTCAAACTCTTCAGGTTCAGGAGAATCATCTGTTTCAGGAACAAATAACTTGGCCATTACGAGACCAGCAGGAGCAGCCATGAAACTTGCAGCAAGCAAGTATTCCAAGGGAACTCCTAACAGAGAATATCCAACAAGGACTGAACCCGCGACAGATGCCAATCCTCCCGTCATGACGGCGAAGAGTTCTGATTCAGTCATCTTCGATAAGAAAGGTCTTACAACTAAAGGCGCTTCCGTTTGTCCAACAAAGATATTGGCAGCGGCAGACAATGATTCCGCTTTCCTGGTACCCAATAGTTTTGACAAACCTCCACCTAGAATCTTGATGAAGAATTGCATGATTTTAAGATAATAAAGGACTGAAATTAAAGCTGAGAAGAAAATAACGACTGGAAGTACATTAAATGCAAAAATGAACGCTATGTTAGATTCTTCAGTGTAAAGTCCACCAAACAGGAATGTGATACCCTCGTTGGAATAATTGATGATGGCATTCACCACTTCGGTCAAACCTTTAAGGGCGCCCTGTCCCCAAGACGTCTTTAATACGATAAAAGCGAAAAATAACTGTATGGCAAGCCCACCAAGGACTGTTCTGACATTAACCCGCTTCTTGTTCTTAGAAAATGCAAAAGCAATTCCCATTACGACAATGATTCCCATGATACCCCATAAATATTGCACTTCTTTCACCTCTTCGATAAGTATGATTGAAACTTGATGCTTTCGGTTTTTTATTTTACAATTCTTTCAGACGTCTGACAACCTACAAATGCAAGATTTGTCGAAAGTTGTACGGACAACAGTGTCGTTAGTATGCGCAAATACAGCGTTTTCATGAAAGGGGATACAAAAATGAAGATCAGAAAAAATTTTTTGGAAGGAATGGAACAAAAAGTATTTATTTATGAAAATAAGAAAGAAGAGTTTTTCGTCATTGCTGTTCCAGATATCCAATGGTCTTATTCATTTACATATGAAGAGGAACATATGCAAACGAAATTAATGCAATCTTTAAAGGAAAGGATCGCACCTGAGACAGCCGAGATCCTAAGTTCCCGTATCCTTCAATGGACAGCTGAGATGTAGAAGAAGGCTCACTGCGCATCCCTGAGGAAAGCAAGCACCTCTCGCTGTAAACAACCACTACTCGCCACATGCATGAACAACAATGTTTTCGAAAACAGCCTTTAGAAAAGATTCAGCCTTAGCATGGCACTGATTCTTTGTTGCATTGTTACTTTAGAACGAATATGATGAGAAAGTGAGAATGACGAGAAAGGATTTTATGAATGAAAATAGACTTTATACAGGAAGTTCAGTCGAGACGGACTTTCGCCATCATTTCCCACCCGGATGCCGGGAAAACAACTTTAACAGAGCAGCTTCTTCTATTCGGAGGAGCGATTCGTGCAGCTGGAACAGTTAAAGGAAAGAAATCAGGAAAGTTCGCTACATCTGACTGGATGGAAATCGAAAAGCAGAGGGGGATTTCGGTTACTTCTTCTGTTATGGCATTCGATTATAATGATTATCGTGTAAATATCCTGGATACTCCTGGTCATCAGGACTTTTCTGAAGATACTTACAGAACATTAATGGCTGTAGACAGCGCTGTTATGATTATTGACTCAGCAAAAGGGATCGAAGCCCAGACGCTTAAACTCTTCAAGGTTTGCCGAATGAGAGGCATTCCAATCTTCACCTTTATCAACAAGCTTGACCGCCAAGGGCGGGAGCCGTTGGAATTATTGGAAGAGCTTGAAGAAGTATTAGGAATTCAATCTTATCCGATGAACTGGCCGATTGGTATGGGTAAGGAGTTTTTAGGGATTTATGACCGCTTCCATAACCGAATCGAAAAATTCCGTGTGGAAGAAGACGATCGATTTATTCCTTTAAATGAAGAAGGCGAAATAGAAGGAGAGCATTCGCTTAAAGATAGCAATCTTTATCATCAAACACTGGAAGATGTATTACTTCTGAATGAAGCGGGTAATCAATTTTCACGTGAAAGGATTGCAAATGGGGAGCTATCTCCCGTGTTTTTCGGGAGTGCATTAACCAACTTTGGGGTACAAACATTCCTTGAAACCTATTTGGAATTTGCACCTTCTCCCCAGCCAAGAAATTCTGACGCAGGTGAAATTGAGCCGACGGCAGAAGATTTCTCGGGCTTTGTATTTAAAATTCAAGCCAATATGAATCCAGCTCACCGCGATCGAATTGCATTTGTACGGATTTGTTCAGGTCAATTCGAGAGAGGAATGACAGTTAACCTTTCCCGAACAGGAAAGTCCATAAAGCTTGCTCAATCCACTCAGTTTCTTGCAGATGACCGCAGTACAGTAAATGAAGCAGTCAGTGGGGACATCATAGGGGTTTATGACACGGGTACGTATCAAATCGGTGATACACTCGTCCAAGGGAAGCAGGGATTTCAATATGAAAAACTGCCTCAGTTTACACCGGAACTCTTTGTCCGTGTAACTGCAAAGAACGTAATGAAGCAGAAACACTTCCAAAAAGGGATTCTTCAACTCGTTCAAGAAGGTGCGATTCAATACTATAAGACCCGCACAGAAGATATCATCCTTGGAGCAGTTGGACAACTGCAATTTGAAGTATTTGAGCACAGAATGAAAAATGAGTACAATGTTGATGTGAAAATGGAGCCAATCGGATCTAAAATTGCCAGATGGATTGAAAATGAAGAAGATGTCAAGGAATCCATGTCCAGCTCCCGCAGCATGTTGGTAAAAGATCGTCATGACAATTTGGTTTTCTTGTTTGAAAATGATTTTGCCATGAGATGGTTCAATGATAAAAACCCTGATATTCGATTATACAGCTTAATGTAAATGAGTGAAGGCACCCCTCTGTTCCAGGAGGGGTGCTTTTGATTATAACTGGATTCCTTCTCACTTACGTTAATGAACCGATACTATACATATTTTTACAAATATCAAGTTATTTTTTCCTAAAATAAAGGGATATTCCTGGCGTTTTTTGGGTTAAAAGAATTAGTATGTGGGTATGGGTATTTTATGCAGTTTGATTGAAAGGAAGAGTGATGTAAATGGAGTATGCTTGCAAAAGCTGTGGAGTACAGATGGAATATCATGAGAAAGGATTCTTTTTCTTACATAATGAACGACCCCATCCAGTTCCGTTGACTGGAAACTTTCAAAAGGCGGGACCAAACACATATGCATTTCAATACGACGACCTGAATGAACTTTACGGGAGACTCTCAAGCATAGAATCATTGATGACTAGTGATGGATGGAGCTGCAGTATAAATTGTTCAAGGCAGCATGGAGCGTTCCTCCCTGCAAGGAAGTTCCTTCATTTGATTAAACATAGAAAGATGGTAAACGTCATACAACAGGGTGAGTTCAAGAGTCATCTTCAGCCCATCATTGCTCTTGATGATTTCAGTTTGTATGGATATGAATCTCTCTTACGTGCAGATAATGGCATAGACAGGATCAATCCAGCCGAGTTATTTGAAGTCGCATCTCTAACCGGCTTTCATTCCATGTTGGATCAGAAAGCAAGGAAATCAGCAATCGAGTGCAGACAAGGTCAAATCGAACCAGGGACGAAGAGTTTCATCAACTTTCTCCCTTCGACCATATATAACCCTGAATTCTGTTTGCGACATACCTTCAAGATTGTGAATGAATGCGGTGTGAACCCCAAAGACCTTGTATTTGAAGTAGTTGAAACTGAAAAGATTGATGATGTAAATCATTTGCGTTCTGTTCTTGACGTATATAAACGAGAAGGTATGAAAGTGGCTCTTGATGACGTGGGTTCAGGTTTTGCAACAGTCGAAATGTTAACATTGCTTAAACCGGATTATGTAAAGATTGACCGATCATTTATCGATCACTGTGACCAGGTTGAACAAAATCAGGAATTTCTACGGAAAGTGATGAAGATTGCAGGGGAATTAGACATTCTCGTCCTTGCAGAAGGAATAGAAAGAAGAGAAGAACTGCTCTTTTGTAAAGATATCGGTATGCACTATGCACAAGGGTATTTCATTGGGAAACCAACCGAAGAAGCGCTGATGCCATTTGCTGAGTCCCAATTCGTTTAAGCTGTACAAGCCTCGCCCATAAATCGGGTGGGGTGTATTTTTTAGGGGAATTTAAAGCATTTCCTTGACAAATCATAAGAACGTGATAATATACTACTATAAAATACTTTAGTGCATAAAAGCTTAAAAGCGTTCAAGAGAGAAAGAATCGAAAATTTCTCTTAACGTTACAATCACATATTTGTCTTGAACAACGCAGTAGGAATCAGTTGGACAGCAATCAGAGACTGGACGTCAGGTGGAAGTCCAGGCCGGCTTAATTCTGAATTACATTGTTCCTAAACACTCCATGGTGTTTATAAAAAAGACAACCTTTATGAAGTGGGGATAAATGGAAAAGTATGGTTGACCAGGGCTTTTTCGTTTATTTCAATTAGGGTGGTAACGCGGAGAACTCTTCGTCCCTATCGGGGGATGGAGGGTTCTTTTTGTATTCCTTCATCCATTCGAACAATACAAATACATCTAGATAAGGAAGTGTTACAATGTTAAACATTAAAAGCGTTCATAAACCTTCTGTTCCTGAAGCGTCCGCTGTATTACTGGCAGTACTCGGAATCATTAGTGTAAGTATCATAGGTGTTGGGTCGGTCCCACACATCCCCATCATCCTTTCTCTCTTCTTTTTAATGGTTTATGGTCTTCTCCGCAAAGTGAAATTCAAGGAGATCGAGCAAGGAATGATCGCCGGTGCACAGGGGGGATTGGGTGCCATTTTATTATTTTTCTTTATAGGACTCCTGGTAAGCAGCTGGCTGATCAGTGGAACCATTCCCACCTTAATGTTTTATGGATTTGAATTTGTAACACCGCATTATTTTTATGCTATTGCCTTCTTGCTTACATCTTTAAGCGGGATAGTGATTGGGAGTTCACTTACTACAGCCGCGACCATCGGTGTTGCGTTGATCGGTATTGGTGAAGCTATGGGATTATCTATGGCCATCACAGCCGGAGCGATTGTTTCCGGGGCGTTTTTCGGAGATAAAATGTCTCCATTGTCTGATACTACAAATCTTGCTTCGTCCATCGTCAAAGTGGATCTCTTTACCCATATCCGGAATATGGCATGGACAACGGTTCCCGCCTTCTTCATTACACTGATTGTCTTTGCGGTCTTATCACCCGGGGATGGACAGGTGGATTTCGAACAGCTGAATGCTCTCCAGGAAGGGTTAAAGCAAACGAACCTGATTCATTTGTATAGTCTGATCCCAGTTCTGTTGCTGGTGGTACTGATCATATACAAAACTCCGGCGTTATTGACTCTTGCAATTTCAATAGCCGTCTCTGTCTTATTATCTTCTTTTCACGGGGCATTAAAGGTAAGTGAACTCTTCCAGGTGTTGTTCTCAGGCTACACCTCCAAGACTGGGGTGGAATCCGTTGACTCCCTGTTAACAAGAGGGGGAGTGAACAGCATGATGTTTACCATCTCACTCGTTATATTATCTCTCAGCCTTGGAGGATTATTGTTTAAACTCGGAATCATTCCGTCACTTTTGGATAAGGTATCTGCCATCATACAATCGGGGAGAAGAACGATTCTTTCAACTGCACTATCTGCTATCGGTATCAATCTTGTAGTGGGGGAGCAGTACTTATCCATCTTACTGACAGGTGAAGCATTTCAGTCTCAATACAAGAAGTTGGGACTCCATCCAAAGACCTTATCCCGCACGTTGGAGGATGCAGGTACAGTTGTGAATCCTCTCGTTCCATGGAGTGTGTGTGGTATTTTCCTGACAGATGTATTGGGTGTTTCAACACTTGATTATTTACCGTTTGCTGTCTTCTGCCTCATCTCGCCTGTCATAACCATCCTATATGGATTCACAGGTTGGACGATTGAAAAAGAACGAACCGACCGTAACCCTGTCATATCCAATTAATAAACATAAACCGAAAAGGACTGTCCTTGTGAATCAATTACTTCTAATGAAGAAGGTCGATTCACTTAAAGGACAGTCCTTTTCTCTGCAATTCGATATACGTGTCAAAATATTGCTTATAATAATGGCTCCCCAAACTCATCATAGTCAAATGAAAAAGAGGAAGTATAAATATCATCCAGTAACTTTCAAGGAGTAATCTACCCTCTTGAACCATAAAGGACTCGATCATAAAGAGAAAGAGGACGCTCCAAAAAATGGATTTCCAATCTCCCGGTCTGAAAAATATCACCAGGCAATAAAAGTAGGTGGTAAACCAGATATATATGGCATTGCCTGCAATCAAATCTCTGACAGGGTCAGAAAAATGATTCATCGGAATCATATAGAGCTTCAAAAGGGAAGAAAGAATCCAGGCTAACGAAAGCGTGACGGTTGAGAGGGCAAAGAATAACGTTATAAATTGAATATAATGATTGGAGCGGTATTCAAGAAACTTCCACCATGTTTTGGCCAGTATGACAGAAATGATGAGGAAGAATGAAGTATAATACGATTCCCACCAATGATGCTCATATAAATTTGTGTATATAAACCAGGTTTCAATCACGAAAAATACGCCGATGATGATGGCGATTCTACTTATAGTCGACCGATACAAAACAATATACGTAATGGCAACCGGAACTGAAAATGCTTGAGAGCTGATTGATCCCAATACGCTGTCATTGTAATTATTCGATAATATATGGGGATGATACGTATAGCTATTGAATAGGACAAAAATAATATATTCGAATACATATGCCAATCCGGAGATGAAAAGCCAGAACAGAATGATTTTAGCAGATATACGACGGTTTTTAACCACTATCATACATAATGCGAAAATGCTGAAAAGACTAAGGAAAACAAAGGGAACCCAGTTCGCCATTTTAATGCTCCTTACGTTACAGTATAAAAAATAGTGTACTCAGATAGGATGGAATTATTTATTACAATAAAATAATCGTGTATTTTATTCCTCAGACGCTTTAATATTGAAGGATCTTCCTGAAGAGACTATAGTTAACAGTAACTGCTTCCAAAAACAAAACGAAGAGAACGATATAGATATAGAAAGGGGAGCATTTCATTGAAGATTAGTGATTTTTCCATACGTCGTCCTGTTTTTACTATTGTCACGATGCTGCTTATCCTTATTTTGGGAGGGGTCTCACTCCTTAGGATACCATTGAAACTCATACCAGACCTGAATCCACCCGTAGGGGTCGTGGTGACCAATTATCCGGGAGCAGGCCCACAGGAAGTGATGGAAAAGGTAACGAAGCCCCTGGAAGAAAGTTTGTCTACCCTGCCTGGGATGAAAAATATCCAATCGACTTCAAGGGAAGGCTCAAACTTCATTCTTCTTGAATTTTCATGGTCGACATCGATTGACGACATTGAAAATGATGTCCTGCAAAGATTGGACCAAACCCCACTTCCTGATGGAGCAGAAAATCCCAGGTTTTTAAAATTTGATCCTGCCCAATTCCCGATCATTCAGTTCTCATTGCGGGAAGAAGGGAAGGGCGATAATCTAAAAGCGCTATCAGAAAACTTGAAACTGGAGCTGACACGAGTCGAAGGTGTCGCCAATGTAAACGTATCAGGTTCATTACAAGATGAAGTGGTCATTGAATTAAATCAGCAGTCTTTAAAGGATAACCGGTTAAGTCAGGGAGATGTAGTCAATACCATCCGGGCAAATAATGTAACTGCTCCAGGTGATACGATAGACACAAATGGACAAACCCTGACCACAAGAGTTGTTAGCAAGCTTCAGTCCGTTGAAGAATTAAAGAATTTGGTCCTTCAGGTGAATCCTCAATCAGGTAAAAAGATCACACTTGCAGATGTCGCAACCGTGGAGAAAAAGCAACAGAATACCAATACGATCACCCGGGCTAATGAAGAGCCGGCCATCCTGTTCAGTGTTTTGCAACAATCAGATGCAAACACAGCTTCTGTTTCTAAAGCGTTTCAAAAGGAGCTGAATCGTCTCCTGGAACAGGATCAATATCAATCAATAAAAGCCGATGTCTTGTTCGATCAAGGCGATTACATTACTCAAGCGATTGGAAATATTGCCAATTCCCTCTTAATTGGCGGAGCCTTTGCCATGCTCGTTCTCTTTCTGTTTCTTAAAAATGTAAAAAGCCCTCTTATCATCGGGGTTGCGATACCTTACTCTGTCATCGTTACATTTGTTCTCATGTTCTTTGCTGATTTCGCATTGAATATAATGACTTTGGGGGCATTGGCTCTCGGCATAGGGATGCTCGTGGATAATGCGATTGTCGTTATTGAAAATATCTACCGCCATTTATCTCTTGGGAAAAGTCCAAGGGAAGCTGCCAGTATCGGGGCAAAAGAAGTGGGGGGTGCCATCACAGCATCAACACTGACGACGGTTGCTGTCTTCCTTCCGGTTGTCTTCATATCCGGTCTGCTCGGTGAATTATTCACAGAATTTGCCCTGACGATTTCATTCAGCTTATTGGCATCCCTCATTGTGGCATTGACGGTTATCCCGATGCTCGCAAGCAGACTTTTGAAAAAGCCTAAAGGGAATATGGAAGCGAAGCGAAGACGTTCCAAGAGCAGGAAGAATTTCGCCCGTTCAGTCAAATGGGCACTTCGTCATCGATTCATCGTGTTATTCATCACCCTTATTACCTTAGTAGCAGGGGGCCTCGGCCTTACAACGGTGGGAACTCAATTTTTACCACCTACAGATGAAGGTTTCTTCAACATGAGGGTCGAATTAGAAAATGGAGCATCTATTGATGAGACAAATAAAGTTGTAAAAGCAATTGAGGACAAATTGGAGAAGGAAAAGGATGTCGATGTATTCGTAAGTCTTGTCGGAACAACACAGGAAGAATCATTCAGAGGAAGTGCCAAAGGGAATATTGCAGAAATTTATGTGAAAATGAAACCTTTGAATGAGAGGGACCGTTCGATTTTTAGCTTTGCAGATGAAGCGAAGCCTGAAGTGGAACAAGCTGCGCAAAAGGTAAATCAATCTGCTGAGGTTTCTTTTAATCTACAGTCCACTTCCGGATCAAGTCCTCAAACCCTTACGTTTAATTTGAGGGATACGGATCAATTGCGATTGGATAAATCAGTCGATACTTTATTCACTTCATTGAAAGACATGAAGGATGTATCAGAAGTTTCGACAGATCAAATGGAGACTGTAAAAGAGGTTCAAATGAAAGTGAATAGGGAAAAGGCTCTTGAGCAAGGGTTGGCACCTGCACAAATAGGGAATCTTGTCCAGGATGTAACCCGTGGCGTGCTGACTACTCAAATGGTTACTGGAAATTCTGATGTCATTAATGTACTTGTTCAGTACGACCGGAATATTACCGAAAATCTTGATTCTTTGAAGAAACTCCTCATTCCGAATGGTCAGGGAAAGTACATTCAGTTAAATTCCGTCGTCGACTTTTCCATTGAAGATGGTCCTGTCAGCATCCAGAGAATCGACCAGCAGCATGCCGTTCAATTTACCCTGAAGTATACATCAGGAACCAATCTTGGGAGCATTTCAAAGGCAGTCGATAACAAAATAGAATCCTTGGACCTTCCAGATGAAACACTCGTTTCCTTCAGTGGGGACCGTGAGCTTCTTGAGGATTCGATTGACGACATGGTCCTTGCCCTTGGGTTAGCCATTGTGCTTGTGTATATGGTCATGGCGGCACAATTCGAATCATTTAAATATCCGTTTGTCATTATGTTCACCGTTCCTCTTATGGTCATTGGAGTAGCGATCGCCCTTAGCATTACACAAACTAGCATTTCGGCAATCATAGGGGTGATTGTCCTTGCTGGGATTGTTGTCAATAATGCAATCGTCATTGTCGATTACATCAATCAACGGAAAGAAGCCGGTGCCAGTAGCTTTGACAGCATCGTCGAAGCGGTTCAGGACCGGGCAAGACCTATCTTCATGACAGCCTTAACCACGATTCTCGGCTTATTGCCTCTCGCCTTGGGTATAGGGGAAGGTACGGAAATCAATCAACCAATGGGAATCGCGGTCATTGGGGGATTAATCAGCTCAACATTATTAACCATATATGTCATACCGATTGTATACAGCTTCTTTGATAAAGAAACAAGAAGAATGAAGAAGCCATAAGAATAAAAAACACAACGAGAGTTAACCCGAATGCTAAGTATTCTTCTCTTTAGAAGAGGTGCTTCAGAAGGAGGGTTGACTCTTTTTTTATTGAAGGGAGAGAGTAGAAATGAATAGAGGCGTGTATTTTATCACTGGATTTCCTGGTTTCTTAAGTCTGAATATTGTAGAGGAGTTACTGAGACAGAATAAAGCATCAAAGATATTCTTTCTTCACCTTGGCTCAATGAGAAAACAGGCGGAGGATTCCATTTGGAAACTGGAGTCCTTGTCAGAGGCTGAGTTAATCCTTGTCGAAGGGGATATTACCGCACCGAACCTTGATTTGTCTGTGGAAGACATCCATAAGATCAGGGATGAAGTGGAGTTTGTTTGGCATTTAGCTGCCATATATGATCTTGCCGTCCCTATGGACCTGGCACAGAATGTGAATGTAGAAGGTACACGACATGTGAATGAATTCTGTCAAACCATTAACGGGTTAAAGAGATATGTGTATTTTTCCACCGCTTTTATAGCCGGTTCCCGCAAAGGAGAAGTATTGGAAAGTGAATTGATTCGACCTGACCGCTTTCATAACTTCTACGAAAGAACAAAATTTGAAGCAGAAGTTCTTGTGGAAGGTTTAAAGGGAATACTCCCGGTCACCATCATTCGCCCCGGTATTGTAAAAGGACATACAGAGACGGGAGAAACAATAAAATTCGATGGCCCCTACTTTATCATGAACATGTTTAAACAATTATCCTTTCTCCCGTGGATCCCCTATTTGGGTGAAGGATCTTCTTTTATTAATATCGTTCCTGTTGAGTACGTCGTGAGGGCATCCGTTCATCTGGGTCACGAAGAGGTTGGGATTGGAAAGACGTATCATATCACCGATCCTGAGCCTCTGACCGTCAAGGAAGTGTATGAAAAGATATTATGGCACATGCTAAAAAAGAAACCAGTCGGAAAAATCCCTTTATCACTCCCCTATTGGGCACTCCGTTTTCGTTTGATTCGCCGCTATTTGAGAGTTGAACGAGAAGCATTGGATTATTTCACTCTACAGGGAAGATTCAATTGTCAAATGGCACAAGAAGATTTAAAAGGCACATCGATTCACTGTCCGACCCTTTCCAGTCAAATCGAGCACATGGTGGCCTTTTACCTCCAACATTCCTTAGATGAAAAGCTGCATGTGAAGATTGATTAATAGGGACAGATTCTTACAAACGTGCAAACAACGTAATAATTGGGAGAGATATGGTAAAAATAATAGGAGAAGCATCAATAGGAGGAATCTCAAGATGGCCATTTCCCTGAAGCGATACACAGACCGTTACATACACAGCTACCTCATAAAGCGCATGAATAGGGACGTCCGTCACCATTTATTTTCTTGCATGGGGTGCACATGAAGTCATCTATAACGAAATTAGAAGGAATTCTATGGAGTATCGCTCTGCCGGGTTTTCCTCAATTGCTTGTCGGTCTGTGGTTTAAGGGCGCATTATTTGTCATTCTTGAGATCATCATCAATGTCCAAAGCAATTTTAATTTAGGGATTATGTACAGCTTTTTAGGGGAGACACATAAGGCTGCAAGTGTCATTGATTATCAATGGCTGATGTTCTACCCTTGTCTATACATGTTTGCTATGTGGGATGCATATAAGCTTGCTGAAGGCTCGAAGTCGAGGTACAGTTTTTTGCCTTTTGTTATGTCAGCCTATATGGTGACTGTGGGTTTGATGTATTCCCCCAAAGTGTACATATTGGGTAAATTTATCGGACCGATCTTTTTACCTATATTGTTTGTCATTCCAGGTATACTGATCGGGCTTTTAATACGGTCCATCCTAATTCGATTTCATTAAATCTTATATCTTTACGAAGTCCCGGTTATGAGGTACAATAAGCGTATATAAATAACGTTTTCTACCTGTCAAAGGGGAGTAGCTATAGGTTCATACCTAAACAAAGTCGTCAATTCATGGTGTATGCCATCGGCTTTGTTGGCATATTTTTATGCTAAGCAAGACCTTTGCCTTATTTAGGCAAGGGTCTTTTTATTTTATAAAATTCCTTGCCTATTGGAAAGCTAACTATGTAATAGGAGGGACTATATGTATGGATGCTTCGATGTTGTTGGAATATGGCTGGGTCCTGCTGATATTGGTAGGTCTGGAAGGGATTTTAGCTGCAGATAACGCGGTTGTAATGGCTGTCATGGTCAAACATTTGCCGGTGGAACAAAGAAAAAAAGCGCTATTCTATGGGCTTTTGGGGGCATTTGTATTCCGGTTCGCTGCACTATTTCTCATTTCATTCTTAGTCAATGTGTGGCAGGTTCAGGCAATTGGGGCTATTTACTTATTTTACGTGGCCATCCATCATTTCATTAAGAAGAGAAAAGACACTGGGGATGTGGAGGCAGAGCCTGCGAAAGGTTCAGGCTTCTGGACTACTGTACTGAAAGTGGAGCTTGCAGATATCGCGTTTGCTGTGGACTCAATGCTAGCTGCCGTAGCTTTAGCCGTAACACTTCAACCAACAGGATGGTTTGATGTGGGTGGGATTGACGGAGGGCAGTTTATTGTCATGTTCCTCGGTGGTATCATCGGATTAGTCATCATGCGTTTTGCTGCGACTTGGTTTGTTAAATTATTGGAGAAATACCCTACTTTAGAATCAGCTGCCTTTCTGATTGTTGGCTGGGTTGGAGTGAAGCTAGCGGTGTTTACACTTGCACATCCTGATGTGGCGATTCTGGATCACCATTTCCCTGAATCCAAAGCGTGGAAGCTTGTATTCTGGAGCGTATTGATCCTGCTTTCTGTCGGAGGCTATTTATTATCCAGGAAAAAAGCAAAACAAACAGAAGCAGGAACTGAAGCAAAAGCGAAAGCTGAATAAATATGTTTAAAGCTAACAGAGAGTTTCTCTGTTAGCTTTTTTTATAAAACCATATTCTTTAAGGCGATACCCCTTTCATCACGGGATTCGATGGCAGATTTATGCATTAAGTAAGTGCTTCATTCAGACCCTTCTTAATTTTTATTTGGATAAAACCCCCTCAAAAAAAAATCTTCATACGTAACTCCTTTAATAAGGCGATCGATCGGCCAAATCAAAAAACAGTCCAGAGGTGTTACATATGAAGAAACAATCAAAAATCATGAAATCATCCTTAGCAGTACTTGTAGCAAGTTCTATCAGCTTTCCAAGTTCATTAGCGTTTGCAAATTCCAATGACGAAAACTTTGATTCCATCAAATTAGAACAAGGTACAACAAATGAAACGGTGGCAGTGAACGACGATGCCATGCTAAATTCGGCCAAAAAGGAAATCGAAAATCTGAAGGAATCTACAGAGACTCCTTCCCTGCTTCCTGGTGACTTTTTCTATTTTGCAAAGGTAGCCATTGAGAAAATTCAGCTTGCTTTTACAATGGATGACGCAAAAGAAGCTAAGTTGTTAGCTGAATATGCATCAGAAAGATTGGCAGAAGTCGAAGCGCTCTTTAAAGATGGCAAACAAGAAGAAGCCATCGATGCCTTAAATAACGCTATCGAAATGATTGAACAATCTGAAGATCAGTGGTCGGATGATGAAAGTGAAGAGGATTCAACAGTAGAAGACAAAGAAGAAGCTGATTCTGATGAAACCGTGGTAGAAGAAGACGACGCTACTGATGAAGATTCTGTAATAGAAGAAGAAAAAGCCGATGATACTGATATAGAAGAAAAAACTGAAGAGAATTCAGATGACATGAGTGAAATGGAAGAAATGATGGCTCAAAACATCCTGTCTCTTAAGGCGAACTTAGAAAAAGTAAAAAACCCTAAAGCAAAAGCGGCTCTTCAGAAAAATATAGAAAAGAGCTATATGAAATTAGCTGAAAAGCTCGCAAAAATTGAAGAAAAAGCAGCTAGAAAAGCTGAGGCAGAAGAAAAAACTGAAGCAGAAGATGAGCTAAATATAGAAGAAACAACAGTGGAAAACAATGAAGCAGTTGAGGCTGATGCAAAAGAGTCAGTTGATGAGACTACTGAGGTAGAAGTAAAAGAAGAAAAGGCTGCACCAGTAACAGTTAATCCACGTGTAGAGAAAAAAGAAGCAAAAAGCGAATGGAAAAATCAACATAAAGAGATAAAGCAAGAAGCAAAAGAAGCACGTAAACAAGAGAAAGAAGAAGCAAAGGAATACAATAAAAAGAAAAATGAAGAAAAGAAACATCATTCAAAATCAGATGAGAACCGCCAGCACGGAGAAAAAGGTAAAGAACACGGTAAGGGTCACCATAAAGAATAATATTCCAGGATCACACGGTAGAGGCTGAACGTTGTCTGAACATCAGTCAGAAAAGGGTTGTCATACAACCCTTTTCTCCCTATTCTCCTTTTACATTCAATATCTTATGAGTATAATAGTGTGCAGGATGGGGTGAGGCTGATGTTAAATGTATTACTATTTCTACTCGCTAAACAAAAGAAAAAGCAATCGCTTGAAGAAATGGCGGTTAGAATACAAAATGGTGATGAACAATTATTAAATGCAATTCTTGAAGACTATAAGCCCTTTATTAAAAAAACGGTTTCTTCCGTCTGTAAAAGGTACATTTACGAAAGTGATGATGAATTCAGTATCGGTCTGATTGCCTTTCATGACGCTATCTTGAAGTATAATCATGAGCGAGGATCCTCTCTCATCAGTTTTTCTGAAGTCATCGTCAAACGAAAAGTAATTGATTATATCAGAAAAAATGGGAAGTTTCAGGATATAAGCATTGATATGAGTCTGGTTGATGACGGTGATGAAGTTGCCAATTTGACTATCGATCAAATTGTTTCTGTAGATGAATTTACAAAACAGGAGGAAGCAAACAAGAGACGTGAAGAAATTTTGTCATTCCAGGAACAACTGTCTCACTACAAGTTGTCCTTTCACGAGCTTGTCGAGCATTCCCCAAAACATGAAGACGCGAGACTGAATGCCATTAAAATTGCCAATACGGTAGTGAGTTCACAAGAAATAGTGGATTATCTTATAGAAAAAAAACGGTTACCAATAAAAAAATTAGAGAAGCAGGTAAACGTAAGCAGAAAGACCATTGAGAGAAACAGGAAATATATTATAGCCATTTCTCTTATCCTTATGGGGGATTATGTATATTTACGGGATTATTTAAAAGGGCGGTTAGAGATATGAAAAAAGGGATCATTATGGAAATCAAACAGGATATCCTGGTTATGATGACACCAGAAGGGGAATTTTTGAATGGAAGAAAGCATCCCGACCAACAGTACTCAATAGGGGAAGAAATCCCATTCTTTCCGGTACATAAAGAATCGACAAACACCAAGCCATTTCTTAAATGGAATTGGAGAATTTCGACTTCATTGATTACGGCCCTGGTCTTCATCATTGCCCTGTTTTCAAGTGCTGTGTTACAGGACGATCGGGCTTACGCCTATGTTTCTGTCGATATCAATCCCAGTATGGAATTAACATTGAATAAAGAACAAAAGGTCATAGAAATCAAGCCATTCAATGATGATGCGAAAATTCTACTAAAGAAGATGAGTAAATGGGAAGATAAAGATGTTGGTAAAGTGACTAAAATGATCTTTCAGTTAAGTGAAAGATTAGGGTATTTAAAGGAAAATCAAAATGTCATCATCACTTCTTCCTTCATTGATGATACCGATCACAAAAAGGAAAATGAATTACTCGATGAACTTAATGAGTTTGTTCAGGATTACAGTTCGGATCATCGCTCTAACATCATCGTGAAAGAAACGTCTCAACAATTTAGGGAAGAAGCATCGGAAAAAGGAATGACTGCTGGTTCCCTCATTCGTGAAAAGGAACAAAAAAATAACGATTATGGGATCGAACCGGAAAAAGAGAAAGCCGTGATCAAGGAAGAAAATAAGAAGCCAGACACGGTTCATGAAGAAGAGAAGCCCAAAGAGAAGAACAAAAAGGCGAATCCTTCTATAAAAGAAGAGAAATATAACAACAATAAGGCCGATGGTAGACCTGATGATCAGTACAAACGTGAAAATCCTCGCCTGGAAAAGAATGAGGAGAAAGAAAAACCGGATCATCCAGAACATAGTAATTCTTCTCATAGTGACAAATGGTACAGAGGAAATGGCCAATCAGGCAATGACCATAGAGATGTTAGAAACAGAAATCAGGATTACGATAAGAATGATGGCCATCATAACAGCAAAGAAGAAAAGAAAGATGACCATTGGGATCGAAAAGAAGACAAAAAAGATTAATGGAAGAGACTCATTCATGGAATGGGTCTTTATTTTTGACGAATTAAAGGGTAGCCGGTAAACACCAGCTACCCATATGCCATATTATTTAGTTTGTTGTCCAGTCAGTTGAGACTGAGCTTGCTTTACAAGACGCTTAGTGATTTCTCCCCCGACGGATCCATTAGATCGTGCAACAGTATCTGATCCTAGAGTCACACCAAACTCCTGAGCGATTTCATATTTCACTTGATCAAGGTATTGTTCAACACCAGGAACGAGTAATTTATTTGAACTTCTAGCCATGGTCGTTTTCCTCCTTACTGATAAATTTGAAACAATGAATGTTTCAGTAGTACTATTATTGGTATTAACCAAGTCGAACATGAATGGTAATATTTCGCCGAAATTGCATTGTTTGTATTAAAATAAAGGATTATGATTCTAATTTGTTTAAGAGGTTTTTATTAAAGGAAGAATAAACATAAAAGAAATTATCCATTTTTCCTTTCAATCTTCTGCTATATTCTTTAAGATAGAAAAGGAAATAAAGTTGAAAGGGAAATACATATATGTGGTATAAGCTTAGATATAATTTAAATAAATTAACTCCTGCACAAGTCATCGTTACTTATTATTTTCTTGCCGTGACGATTGCCACGATCCTGCTCAGCCTTCCCATAGCACATAAATCCGGGGCTGAGTGGAGTTTTTTAGATGCAATTTTCACAGCTGTCAGTGCTGTGAGTGTGACGGGATTAACCGTTGTGAGTACCGTTGATACATTTAATACGACAGGTATCTTCATTCTAATGTTTGTTCTTCAATTTGGTGGAATAGGCATCATGACTCTCGGAACGTTCTTCTGGTTGATTGTCGGGAAGAAGATAGGCTTGAAAGAACGCCGTTTGATCATGACCGACCAGAACCAGACGAGCCTGGCAGGTCTAGTTAGTCTGTTAAAGCAAATATTACTTTTGATCATCTTTATTGAAATCGTAGGGGCATTTATTTTAGGCGTCTATTTCTTTGGCTACTACCCGACGTGGCAGGAAGCCTTTCTTCAGGGACTATTTGCATCCGTGAGCGCAACGACAAATGCTGGATTTGATATTACAGGTCAGTCACTCATTCCTTATGCCAATGACTATTTTGTTCAGTTCATTAACATCATATTACTAACGCTTGGTGCTATTGGATTTCCCGTTCTGATTGAGACGAAGGATTATCTTATGAGCAAAAAGCGAAACAGACATCACTTTTCATTATATTCAAAGATCACTACCGTTACTTTTTTTGGATTGATGGTATTTGGAACATTAGTCATATTCATCTTTGAATATAATCGCTTTTTTAATGGCATGGAGTGGCATGAGTCCTTCTTTTATGCCTTCTTCCAATCAGCCACAACGAGGAATGGGGGACTCGCTACGATGAACGTCGCCGAGTTTTCATCTCCTACCTTGTTGGTCATGAGCGCACTTATGTTTATAGGGGCTTCACCCAGCTCCGTCGGTGGTGGAATCAGAACGACGACTTTTGCACTGAATATTTTATTTTTATTCCATTTTGCCAAAGGGAATCAAACAATCAAAATATTCAAGAGGGAAATTCACCAGCAGGATGTCATTAAATCCCTTGTAGTGACGATGATGGCCATTTTCATCTGCTTTCTATCTGTCATCATCCTCACCTTCACAGAGGATCATTCTATTATGGAAATTGTCTTTGAGGTTGCCTCTGCGTTTGGAACGACGGGACTTTCCATGGGCATTACTTCAGAACTATCGTCTGTTGGAAAATGTGTCATTATCGCATTAATGTTTATCGGTCGAGTGGGAATCCTTTCATTCCTCTTTATGATAGGAGGAAAAGAAAAGACAGCAAAATATCATTATCCAAAAGAACGGGTCATTATTGGATAACCTTTTGAAAACGATGCTCATTGGAGCATCGTTTTTTTTACTGCAAATGAATAGTACATAGTGTGAGACGAGAGGATGCTGTTTATTTCAATGCAGAATAAGGTACGTCGAAGTAGAGGAGGAGGAATATGATGATGGGAAAAGAAATGACCCAACCTAAGATTGGATTTTTATGATGGACGATCAGTACTGTGAACATCATAAGATTAAAGAGGATATCCCAACTCAAACCCCATCCGTGATGATACGTCATCATTCCAAAAAAGTAGGAAATACCTTCAGTAAGCCCATAGATACTCGTCCATAAAAATATCCACCCAATCTTCCCAGGAAAGCTGGAGGGGAGTCTTCCGATAAAGATGGAGATAGTCACTGTATATTGAATCATCATTTTACTCAATGAAACCAGTGTATGATTTAGATGAAGGAAGTTACCGAAGGGAGTAACCGGACGGAATTCCCACATCGAATAGTCATATAAAAGAAATTGTGAAAGTAAGTCCCCGATAATGAAAAACAATAACGTGGGGTAATAATGATAGAAATCCTTCCAATTGCCAAATTTCCAACCAATCAAAGCGTATGCCAATAAGAAAAGTAATATCATGTCAGATCCTCATTCTGCCTTTTTGCTTAGTTTTCGGTTAAACATTTGTTTTATTCAAGATTTTCTATAAGCCTCTAAGATCATTGCTTTGCCTGAAATGCCTATTATTAGAAGAATGGAAAAGGAGCCGAAGGGAAAAATAAGGTCAGCAAAGGAGATGAGTCATTATGAAGAGAAAAGCACAATACAATGCAGCAGAAAAAAACAATCAAACCCCGCTTAAAAATAAGCAAGAAACTGAATTTTCGGCTGAATTCACCCAGGGAGAAGACCCGGCAAAAGGAAAAAACAGAAATTCATCAAAAGGTAAAAAGGGAAGAGGCTGATGAAAGAAAAAAAACAGTCCTTTCGTGAAGAATTTGGCCAGGAATTTGGAGATGTCAATGCAGCCAAGATTTTTGAAGTGACACAAAAACAAACAAAAACACAAGAAAAAAAGAAAAAGAGGCTGGGACAAAAGGGTTTCAGATAAAGAAAAATCCGAACGAGTGATTTGATAAAAATCTAACTC